>PYEQ01000384.1 GCA_003017785.1 filamentous cyanobacterium CCP5
CCCACGACGGCATTGGCCTAAGACCGGCCGAGGGGCTACTGGACGAGGCGGAATACGCCACCCTGCTCGCCACCATGAAGCGCCATGGGGGGCGGATCAGTATGCGCACTCGCCCGGACGGCAGCGAGTCTCCCTACGAAATCAATATTTCTCTGTTTGATGCCCTGAAAGGCACGGTCAACGGCGAGGACCCATGGCAGGTGGAGCGGTTTATCTGCTCCCAGACAATCATGATGTCCCTGGAAGGGATTCCGGCTTTCTATATTCACAGTCTGCTGGCGACCCACAACTACAGTGAAGGCGTCAACCTCACTGGCCATAACCGCACCATTAACCGCTACCGCTGGGACTACGGGCAGCTGCAGCAGGTGTTAGCCGATCCAGACAGCCCCCACGGGCGGGTGTTGAAGGAGCTATCGCGGCTGATTAAGATTCGTCGCCGCCAGACGGCGTTTCATCCCAACGCCACCCAGTACACCCTGCATCCGTTAAACAAATCCCTGTTTGCCTTCTGGCGGCAGAGTCTGGCTCGGGACCAGAGCATTTTTTCAGTGCACAACCTCAGCGATCAGGGGCAGGAACTGCACCTATCCGATTTGAATTTGGTTAGTCCTGACGCCTGGTACGACCTGATCAGCGATCGGGGGGTAGAAGATCCTGAGGCGGTTTTGCCTCTGCAGCCCTATCAGTCCGTGTGGATCACTAACAAAGTCGATTCCGCCTACGACGACACCGTGCCGCCGCTACTGTAAGAACTGTCTTCGGGATGATGGGAGGCCATTTGGCGGCCCAGTCCTACCTGGCAGGTTAGGGGAGGACATGGGAAAAAGCTCAGAACTGCTGGCCTACCTGACGTCCGAGGGGCAAACCATTGGGGCTATCGCTCCAACTGCCGCTTCCTAGTATCTCCGAATACTACAAACCATCAACTTTTTCTAACCCGCCGTAGGGAGTCCCCTCCGATGCTAGGATGCTTTCCATAGCTAGGGGTGCCCTGCCTTCGTTCTACTGAGGCCGGGCTGAGATTACACCCTTAGAACCTGACACCGGCTGATACCGGCGGAGGGAAGCTGTTACTGAGGAATCGAATATGCGTAAGGACTGGGTCGCAACGCGGCGCGGACAGAGCACCGTGACGCAAATGCACTATGCCCGCCAGGGTTTGATCACCGAAGAAATGCGCCATGTAGCTAAGCGGGAAAATTTGCCTGCCGAGCGAATTTGCGCTGAGGTAGCACGGGGGCGAATGATCATCCCCGCCAATATCAACCACGAAACTCTAGAGCCGATGGCGATCGGCATTGCCGCTAAGTGCAAGGTGAATGCCAACATTGGTGCCTCTCCCAACAGCTCGGATATTGAGCAGGAGCTGGACAAGCTGCAGCTGGCGGTGAAGTACGGGGCCGACACGGTGATGGATCTCTCCACCGGTGGCGGCAACCTGGATCAGATTCGCGAGGCGATCATTGCCGAATCGACGGTGCCCATCGGCACGGTGCCCATTTATCAGGTGATGGAGTCGGTCCACGGCAGCATCGAAAACATCACCCCCGACGACTTTCTGCACGTGATCGAAAAGCACGCCCAGCAGGGGGTGGACTACATGACTATCCACGCCGGGATTCTGATTGAATATTTGCCGCTAGTGCGCGATCGCATTACCGGCATTGTTTCTCGCGGCGGCGGCATCATCGCCCGCTGGATGCTCCACCACCACCGGCAAAACCCCCTCTACACCCGCTTCGACGACATCATCGAAATGTTCAAAAAGTACGATGTGTCCTTTAGTCTGGGGGATTCTTTGCGGCCCGGCTGCACCCACGACGCCTCCGATCAGGCCCAACTCTCCGAGCTAAAAACCCTGGGAGAACTCACCCGTCGCGCCTGGCAGCACGATGTTCAGGTGATGGTGGAAGGACCGGGCCATGTGCCGATGGACCAGATTGAGTTCAACGTGCGTAAGCAGATGGAGGAATGTTCGGAAGCCCCCTTCTACACTCTGGGGCCACTGGTGACAGATATCGCCCCCGGCTATGACCACATCACCTCAGCCATCGGGGCGGCGATCGCCGGCTGGCACGGCACGTCTATGCTTTGCTATGTCACCCCCAAGGAACATCTCGGCCTGCCTGACGCCGAGGATGTCCGTACCGGGCTAATTGCCTACAAGATTGCCGCCCACGCCGCCGACATTGCCCGCCACCGGCCGGGGGCCCGCGATCGCGACGACGAACTCTCTGCTGCCCGCTACAACTTCGACTGGAACCGCCAGTTCGAGCTGTCCTTAGACCCAGAGCGGGCACGGGAATACCACGACGAAACCCTGCCTGCTGACATTTACAAAACTGCCGAGTTCTGTTCCATGTGCGGTCCCAAGTTCTGCCCCATGCAGACCAAGATGGACGCCGATGCCCTGACGGAGCTGGAGAAGTTCCTGGCTGCAGATCAGCAGGTTGTAGCCCAGCCATAGTCAATCCCCTGCTGCCCCTAGACAAGCTGCCCAGGGCCCTTGAGAATGCACCCATGTGTTATTCCTCTAGGGCCATGGGTCAGGAAATCGAGCGCAAATTTCTAGTGAAAACCGAACTGTGGCAGCCCCCTGAGGCAGGTTGCCCCATGCGGCAGGGATACCTGCCCGTTCAAGATAAACGCACGGTGCGGGTGCGAATCGCCGGTGATCGGGCTTACCTCACCCTGAAAGGACCGGCCCAGGGGCTCGTGCGCCCCGAGTTTGAATATCCGATTCCCGTGGCCGATGCCGAGGCCATCTTGAGGGATCTGTGCGCTGGTCCGTTGATTGAGAAGACCCGCTATCGGGTGTCCTTCGCCAATCTGATCTGGGAAGTAGATGAATTTTTGGGTGACAACCTCGGACTGCTTTTAGCCGAGGTGGAGCTGAGCGCCCCCGACCAGCTGGTAGAACTCCCCCCCTGGGCCGGGTTGGAAGTCACCGATGACCCCCGCTACTACAACGCCAGCCTTGCTCGCTACCCTTTCCGGGAATGGAGCTCGGTATAGCCCGAGAGCATGATGATTTATCCGAGAATCGCTTACTGAGGATACTGGCGACCCCGCCACTGGGTAGGTCTTTGCAGGGACGACAGGGCAATCCGGACTACGGCGGCGATGTCAGTCAGGGGGGCCAGCCAAAACAGCCAGCCATAGGGGGCGGAACTCAGGTCGTAGGAGCTGGCGATCGCCCCCTGTAGCCCCAGCCGGATTAGCAATAAGCCGCCGTTCAGCCAGCTCAGCAGGGCGATGGGCAGCGTCGGGTCAGCGCTCCCCATCGCCAGGGGAAACAGCAGCCAGGGAGCTGCCTGCACCGCCACCAGAAACCACAGGTCCCAGGCAACCTGAGCGGGCTGGGCTGCATCCTTGAGATCCAGCGATCGTCCCCACTCCCGCCAGGTGTCTGCTAAGCCTTCATACATCCGCACCTTCAGCAGCCGTGACCCGTCCCAGAAGTCAACCTTTGCCCCCCGCTGGGCAGCGTAGCGGGCCAGGGTGACGTCATCGCAAAAGGACTGACGGGCAGCTCGATAGCCTCCCAGCTGAGACAGCAGTTCTCGACGACAGAGAAAACACTGGCCGTTCGCCATCACCCGCTCAGGGGATGCCGCCGAACTCCCCGCTGGCCCAAACCGATATACCAGGGTAATCAGCAGGGAAGGCTGAAGCAGCAGCTCCCCGGGGGTCTTCAAAATGAACTGGGGGGCCAGGGAAATCAGGTCCCACCCTTCTGCCTCCGCCGCCTGCACCAAGGCCGCAATCAGGCCGGGCTGGGGCTGGGTGTCGGCGTCGATGCCCAGCACCCAGCGGCTATCGGGAGAGCTGTTGAGAAAGCCGGTGTGGAGGGCCCAAGGGCGGCCTACCCAGTCCGCTGGCAGTGGATCGTCGTAAATCAGTCGAAATCGTGGATCTTGGGTCTGGGTCTGCTTCACCAGCCCATCGGTGCCGTCGGTGGAGTGACTATCAACCACCAGAATCTCACGCACCTCATAGCCCTGTGCCGAGAGTCCTGCTAGGCAGGGAGACAGGCGATCGCGCTCGTTCAAGGTGGGCACCACTACGCTGACGGACCCCAGCTCCCCCACTGTTGCTCGCTGGGGAGCTAGCGGCGGCCGCCGAAACGGACCAGCTGCTAGCCGTGCAAGTAAAACCAGAACCGCCGGCAGCTGCAGTACCAGCAGTGCAGTGGCGATCGCCGACCAGCCCAGGGCTGGGGCCGGATCAGTCGAAACCAGTGAGAATTGGAGCAAACCTGTGAGCACTACTTAGTGGCTACTCCTACGGAGACCGCAGGCTCAGCCTGGGCAATTTCACTCAGGTCAGCCTCCACCATCGGCTCAGGATCGGATCGGCGCCAGCACAAGATAGCTGGGCCTGCCCCCACCAGCAAGCCCAGCAAGATCAGCAGCCAAAATCCCGCCGCCATGCTCATGACCGCCGCAAAGGTAAAGTTAGCCAGATAGACCACCAGGGGCGTCGTTAGCTGACTGCGAGACCAGCCCTCAACCCTGGGATTTCCCCGCCACAGCAGGGTGGCAATACCCATGAAGACAACCCCTGTACCAAACCAGCCGAAAAAGTTTTGATAAGGCATGCCAAAGAACTCTCCGGGCTGATGCCAGTACCAGAAAGGCATCGCCGTCTGGCTCATCGCCGGATCGAGGACAAAATCCCACGCCATCAGGAGCACAGACCCGAGGGCGACGCTGGCAAGGAGCTGCAATCCCCTAAACGGCTGGTTAGGACGATAACAGCCGCCCCGGGCCAGCAAATAGGCCGATAGGCCCAGGTAGAACCACGATAGGGGAATCGTGAAGGGCACTAGCCCGGCAATTTTGTATCCCAGGCCATTCAAATAGCTGTAGTCTCCAAAGGGAAAACCAGAACTGGTGCCCAGTAGCTCACAGCTCAAGGACACAGCGATGGCCGGCACTAAAAACGCCAGTAAAGCCTGTGCCCCCAGGGTCCGAATTCCATAGAGGGCAACGGCTACCGTCCCGAGCAAAATGTAGACCACCCCTCCCCCTGCCATGCTCCACTGAAACAT
>PYEQ01000385.1 GCA_003017785.1 filamentous cyanobacterium CCP5
GGGTTGGGGTTGGCATAGTGGCTTCCTTGGTGGCGGTGCAGAATCAGGTCAGCAGGGCAATCGCGGCCCCAGCAGCGGCCAGGGCCAGCAGGGCTAAGCGGCGGGCTCGGTGGGGGCGACTACGCCCAGCTCCTTTCCCGCCGTCTGTTGCAGCTGCGCGTGGGTGGCCAGCGCGGCGTTCATCTCTGCGATCGCCATCTCGTGACCCAGCTGGCGGCCAGACTCAGCAGCCATCCCCAGCAGGGCGTTCCTAAAGCTGGCCTGGTTGCCCTTGAAGGCCCCCAGCGCCTGGGTTAGCTGCTGCTGCTGCAGGTTGCGGGCGAGGCCGCTATCAGTGCCCCGGGTGGCCAGCGGCGCTGGAGCATAGACCGACAGGCCACTGCCCAGCACCTCTACCTGCTGCTGAGGGGCGGCGGGCGGTTCAGCAGGCACGAACAGCACAGCGGCGATCGCGTCCTGCTCAGCAGCCGATAGCAGCGTAGGTAGGCCCTTGCCCTGGGGTGTGCCCTCGATTTTGAGAACCTTCATCTGGCGTCCGATTTCGGTGTGGGAGACCCCACAGACGTCGGCAAACTTGCGAATCGATAGGGGTTGACGTTCCACGGCGTTACACCTCTCTGTGTCAGTGCTAATGGTTTGTAAATCAAGTCTTTGGGCTGGTGGGTGGCACCGGGTTGTTCCGGTTGCGTTCCACCTGTGGTTACAGTAATAGCACATGCTTTAGTAGTGATGCTACTATCAGTTGTGAAACGTCCAATATTTCAACGTGGGATAGTATTTATGCAACCAACCCCAGAAGATGACTCTATGGCACGGCTTCAGGTCGATATTGATGAGGAATTAAAGACGCGGCTAAAGCTTCATGCCGTGCGCCAGGACAAAACGATGAGCGACATCGTGGAGCTGGCTCTAGCGGCTTACCTGGACAAAGTTGAGAAGGCAGGCAAATGAGCACCACCGACGACAAAGCACGGCGGGCTGAGGTTGCGATCGGCTCACTGGCGATCGCTGGGTTTCAGATGCCTGATGGCTCCTACAGGCTGAGCCAGACCCAGGCCGCTGAATGCGTTGGTTTGTCCGAGAGAAACGCCCGCGAATTTTTGCAGTCGAAGGGCATCAAAGCCCTACTGGGTGAGGATTATACGCCCGCGATTTCTGACATTGAGGTAGAGCCAGACCCCGGCCAAACGCGAGGCCAAACGCGAATCAGGGGTTTAGGGTTAGAGGCTGTCAGCGCCTACTGGCTCTGGCAAGCCCACAGGGGCAACAAAGCAGCCCTGGCCCTGTGTATGGCCCTGATGACCGAAACCCTAGAACGCCGCTTTGATGCTGCCTTTGGGGTGGAGCGCAGCGAGGGCGATCGCAATGCCCTGCTGACCCAGCGCTTACAAGCTGACCTGGCCGTAGCAGTTGACGCACTGGCAGAGGCAGACCTCAGGACGGAGCGAGAGGCCCGGCTAGAGCAGCAGCTCAGAGACGCGGGCATTGAGCCGTGGGCACTGCCTGCTGAGGGGGAGGGAGAAGCATGATCGACACCAACAGACCGTGGGCGCTACATGTAGGGTGTGCACAGCCTAGGATGGGCGATCGCCGTTGCAGAAAATCCAAATATATGGGATGCAAACCTGCGCACAAGCCCGGATTCAGGGGTATGCTAGTACCACCGCCACCAAGCAAGCAAGGAAGACCCCATGTTCAAAAAAACATACTCTCCCCTATGCGAAATAAATACACGGTGGCTTTTGGTGTCCGGCTTCCAAAGTCGGAGTTCTTAGAGCTTCAAAACGCGATCGACGCTAACCCCGGCGTAGACAGGAATACAGCTGTAAGAGCTGCGATCTCGCGCTTCGTCAGAAGCGGGGGAGTTGAGCAGCTGGCGGAATCCGATCCGCAATTGAAAACCCCTGCCTGAGTTACCAGCTCAGACAGGGGTTTAGTCTTTCGTCCGCTAAGTCGATAGAGGTGGAATTCTGGCGACTTATGCGGTTGTCCAAACGCCGCACACCATAGGTGTGCACAGATTGATGGTAACCGAGATTTCTGTAAGTGCACAACCCCAATGGGGTCATGGATCCGATGCGTTTGATAGCCCCCATTCTACCGTAGAACGGCCTGGGGCGGGCGTATCGAGCTACACCGGCCCCGCAGCTCCACTAGGAACCCTCCCAAAGACACCCCCCCCAGCGCCGGAGCAAGGCACCAGGGGGATTTTGGAGGTAAGAGCTGTGACCGCAGCTATTTTAAGGGTTCCCAACCCGCCTGAAACTGAAATTACCTTAGCCAGCAACACTTCTCAGGGCATTGAGGCGTACACCGGCAGCGCTATGAGCGCCTGCCCTCGATGCCAGAGCGATCGCCAGCGCGTGAGCCCAGGCACAGACCCCCACTACGGGCAGCTGAGCTGCGGGGATTGCGGGCGCTTGCTGAAGTGGCTCTCTAAGCGCGAAGTCGAGGCCCGGGGCGGCTTCCAGGTTGAGCAGCTGAGCCTGCTGGGGGGTGCGCTATGAGCCCCCTCACTATTGGAATCAACCAGCAGATTATCGGCAAGTGCGACCCCCACCGTCTGAGCTACTCCGGCGCGTGGACTGCAGCCAGCCTATCGATAGGCCAGCTGGCGCAGCACATCAGCCAGGGGCACCCATGGATGCCCGCCCTACTGGACGCGGGGCAGCGGCGGTACCAGCACCATGCCAACCATGCCGAGGTGCTAGCCCTCGACATTGACGGCGGCATGCCGATCGCCCAGGCGCTGGTACATCCGTTTATCGCTGCGCACTGTGGCCTCGGGATTGAATCGGCCAGCAGCAGCCCTGAGCTGAATAAATACCGACTGGTGTTTGTGCTGCCTCGGCCAGTTAAGGGGTGGCAGAATATCCGGATCTGCAACCGGTATTTAGCCCACCTGGTCGGCGCTGCTGACCCAGCGTGTAAGGATGCCAGTCGTTACTTCTTTGGGGCAGCGGGGCGATCGCCGTTCCTGCTGAACGGCGAGGCCACGTTGCCTGCGTCGTTTGTGGAGGATGCGATCGCATGGCATGACGCTATCGAGGCTCAGGAGAAGGCCAGGGCAGAGCAGGCCCGGCGGGCGTGGGAGGACTACCAGCGGCAAAACCCAGGGCAGGACACAGACGCGCTGCTGCTGGGGGCGCTGGACGCCATCAGCCCCGATTGCGACTACAACACCTGGCTAGCGATCGGTATGGCCCTCGCTGGGATGGGTGACCAATGGCTGGCCGTTTGGGATAGCTGGTCTGCCAAGGGCAGCAGCTATAAGCCTGGTGTCTGCGATCGCAAGTGGAGCAGCTTCAGGGGCAAGCGGCCAGCGCCTGAGGTGGTGTTCGGTGTTGCCAAAAAGTACGGGTGGCGGTTCCCCCGGCGGCAAGCCCCAGCGGCCAGTCGCAGCCCCCAGCGACCTGTAGCAGCAGCCCGGGCTACTGCCCAAAAGGCAGAATCCCCGCCAGCCTGCTTAGTCGCTGATGCCCTAGGGCTAACGTCGCACGATGGCGATGCAGTCGAGGCCATGCAGCTGCTGCGTGACCACTACAAGCGAGGCAAGGTCGCCTCAGACAAAACCATCGTCAACGGCTTCAATGGCATCTCCCCTGAGGACGAGCGGTATCTGGTCAATGCCAACGGTCCCATTCTGCTAACCGGTCGCACCGGCTGCGGCAAAACCGAAGTTATAGTCCGACTCGTTAAGAGCAACCGGCCAGCGTGGTCCAACGTCCTAGGGATGGCAATCAGCATCGTGCTGACCGGCGGCATGGCCGATCGGTTTGACCTTACTCCCGTCAGCTCAAAACACCCCTACGCCGACAGAGAAGCCCTCAACAACTCCTCCGTCAGTGTCGAGTCGATCTATCGCACCAAGGGCCACACCTACGACGCTTTAGCCACAGATGAGGTAGATATTGCTCTTCGTCGATTTTTTGAGCAGCAGCTGGGGCAAAACTCCCAAGACCAAAACCTTAAGCAGCTGCGCAAACTACAGGCTGAGACTCCGCATCAGTTCTATATGCAGGCCAACCCCAGCCCCGTCACCCTCGACGCGCTGGAGCATCTCACCGGGCAGCGGCCCCAGGTGGTTGAGATTGTTCGTCAAACCGGGCAAGTCTCTAACGTGCAGGTTACGGTCTGCGAAGACGGGTTTGACGAATACAGCGGCGTACCGCTGCGCGGTAGCAAAACCGTCGTTGATGAGGTTCTGAAGGTGGCCAAGGGCGGCGGGAAAGTTTGTGTGCTGGCTGGCAGCGTTGGCAACCTGAAGGCCATGCAGCGCATCCTCAGACGCCACAGAATAGCGGTTACTCTGCGGGATGGCTCCTACACCCTAGCCCCGATCGCGGTCGGTTTTGGGGAGAATCCCACGGCTCACGCGGCATTGCGAAACGTCACCCTGATTTGTCGCAATGCCGAGATCGGCGTTGACCTACAGAACGACTTTGACCTAGTTGCGTTCTGGGCGTCCCCCGGCCAATCGGCTGAGGATTGCTATCAGCACATCAGCAGGGCGCGGGCTTTGTTTGACGGGCGCTGTAATCGGCTGCTGGTTAAACTGCCTGAGGTTAAAGCTAAATTCGTTAGCGTTGACCACCTCGACCCCGCCTATCACCTCAAAGCCATTCAAGCCAAGAATGCCTATTACCTGGGCCTGCTCAGGGGTGCAGGCGAGGCCAGTGGGCAGCAGCTAGAGCAGATAGAGGCCAGGATAGCCGAGCTTGACACCATTCACGGGTTCCTGGCCAGGTATAAGGCAGAAGAGGCGGCAGGGCAACTGTTTCAGCGCGAATACCTGTTAGAACGGTTTGAGGCGCTGGGCTGGGCAGCTGATCACCTCGACCCAGAGCCAGCAACGTCTGACTTTAACGACGAGCTGCGCGGGCTCAAGCGAAAGGCAGAAGAGGCCCGCGCATTTGCGATCGCCAAGGGGCGGCGGGTGGTAGGTGCCTACAGCGAGGCCAGGATCTCGCAACTCGAAGATCCCAACCAAACCGGGTTCGTGCTTAGCGCCTATCGCCAGAAGTTGGACCTGGCCACCAA
>PYEQ01000386.1 GCA_003017785.1 filamentous cyanobacterium CCP5
GGTGGCGCCCGAGAACCGTGCAGAGGTCAGGATTGCCCCGCGCATGTCGGCGCTGGTCGCTTCGGCATTTTCAAAATTCGCATTGCCGGCCTGCACACCGCGCATGAAGGCATATTCGAGCCGGGCGCTGGCATAATTGCCGCCGGTCAGGGTCCAGCCGGTCAGATTCTTGCCGGACAGGTCGCATTCCCCACAGGCACCGGCATAACCGGGCGACCATGCAACCGGCTGACTCTGGGCTTCTGCGGTCATCGCCGTGGCCGGATTGACTGCGCAGTAGAGAAAAGCACTGGGGTTGAAATAGCGGCAGCGCTGGCAGGGAAAAGTTTGTCTGGGGGGATGATTTTCCTGGATTAGCTCTAAGCGGCTGTACTTCCAGTGCTCAATGACGCGGCGGAGCAGCACCAAAATGCTCACCAAGGTCAAAACCCCGATGGCCGTGGTCATCGTTTCGCGAATCGGGGATGACGGAGACTGGGGTGGGGCCTGGGTAGCACTGGCAGTGATAGTCCCCTGGGGACTATCAGGCGTTGCTCCTAGCTCCTTCAAAAAATCTGGCCCAGCCTGGGCGCGGGGATGAAGTTGCCACATGCTTCAACGGTAAAGAATATGCCAATAGCTTAGGAACTATGGCTTGGGGAGGACTCTACCGATTTATAGAAACTTCAGCAAGAATCCCCTTGGCCGAAACAGCCAGCAGCCGTGCCAAGGACCCCCTTTCTTGAAGATGGATCATGCTGGATTAAGTTCCTCCCCTTAGGGAGACACCCGTAGCAACGGCCTTAGAGCCAGTGCACAAAGCGTTTCTCCGCTGCTACAAAAATGCTGTAGAGGGCTACGCCCATCACGGCCAGGGCCAGTAGCGCTAGAAAGGCCAGGGGAATGTTGAAGTTAGAGCTAGCCGACAGGATCACATAGCCAATGCCGCCATTGGAGGCTACGGTTTCGGCAATTACCGAACCGATAAACGCCTGGGAAATAGCGACCTTCAGCGATGCAAACAGGTAGGGCATCGTGTGGGGCAAACCGACCTTTTGAAAGACCTCAAACCGCGATGCCCCAAGGGAGACCAGCACATCCTGCATTTCGGTCTCCACCGTAGCCAGGCCAATGGCGACGTTAACGGCGATCGGGAAAAAAGCTAGCAGAAAGGCCGTTAAAACCGCCGGCACGGCGCCAATCCCAAACCAGATGGAAAACAGCGGCACCAAAGCCACCTTAGGAATGGTGTTAAAGCCGATTAGCAGCGGGTAAATGGTGAGATTGGCTAGCCTGGAATAGCCAATCATAAAGCCTAGCAGCACACCCAGCACTAGAGCCCCAATAAAGCCAACTAGGGTCGTTGCCAGGGTGATCCAGGCATTCTTAGCCACCGCTGCCCCCCAGTCGGGAATCTCAGCGATGATCGCAGAGGGAGCCGGCAGGATGAACTGGGGAATCGAGAACAGCCATACCGCTAGCTCCCACAACACAAACAGCAGCACCGTAGTAGCCAAAGGCAGCAAAACCGTACTGTAGCGAGAATTCATCAGCCCCTTGAGGCTAAGACTGGACTGGGTCAGGGGTTGGCTAGTAGTGGTCATTTTCTCTGAATATGCTGTCGTAGTTCTGTATACATCTGGGGGAACCCTTCGGTGAAGCACATATCTAGGGTGCGGGGGCGAGGCAAATCTACTTTGAGGGTGTAGACAATCTTGCTTGGCCTGGGCCCCATTACGTAGACCGTGTCCGACAAAAAGATCGCCTCGCGGAGGTCGTGGGTCACCAGCACGCTGGTGCACTGGCTGCGTTCCCACAGCCGCTGGACCATTTCCCACATCTCTTCGCGGGTAAAGGCGTCAAGGGCGGCGAAGGGTTCATCCAGGAGCAAAATTTCTGGCTGATGTATCAGGGCTCGGCAGAGGGAGGCCCGCTGGCGCATGCCCCCGGAAAGCTGCCAGGGATAGTGGTGGGGAAAGTCTTTGAGGCCTACCGTAGCCAAGAGCTCTTGGGCAGCGGCGATATAGTGCGATCGCTCGGTTTTGAGCTTGCGCTTGTGGGCCGGTACGATTTCTAGGGGGAGCAGCACGTTCTCAATGGTGTTGCGCCAGGGCAGCAGCACCGGGTTTTGAAAGGCGATGCCGACGTTGCGCAGGGGCTTGGTGATCGGCTCTCCGTGAAAGCAAACTCGGCCCAACTCCACGGGATTGAGGCCAGAAATCATCCGCAGCAGGGACGTTTTGCCGCAGCCGCTGGGCCCAACTATGGAGATAAATTCTGACTTTTGAACCTGAAAATCAACCTCCTCAATGACCTGCATCGGCTGGCCCGATGACTGGTAGCGCAGGCTCACATGTTGAAAGTCAAGGACTGCCAGATCCGAGCTGAGGCTGGCAGGTTTTGTCGCGGATACGGGCTCAACCATAGGTTCGGATCTGGCAGGGTTTTAAGAGGTTGGCAACGGCGGACAGCTGCCAAAATTCCTTATGCTGTATGGTCTAGTTGAACGCTCAGGACGACTGTGATTTTCGCTACAAAAGTTTTGTTTGGCTCCCAGGAGACTGCCCGACGTGATTGATCATCGCCTCCATGCCACCCGCGACACGGTTCATTTTGGGGGATTTTCCCCGGATTTGCCCCCTGCCTTGACGGTTGCCTCGGGCGATCGCATCTGGGTGGAAACTTTTACCGGAGTTCCCGTTTATAAAGAAGCGCCGCCGGAATTCCTGCCCCCGGCCTTCCTCGATATTTGCGAAAATCTCCCTCCCGAGCGCCACACCGGAGCTGGTCCCCACCTGCTCACCGGCCCGATCTATCTGTCCGAGGCTCAGCCCGGCGACGTCCTAGAAATTCGGCTGGAGCAGATAGAGCCGATTTTGCCCGTGGGATATACCCTGATTCGTCCAGGCACGGGAGCGTTGCCGGAGATTTTCACTGATAGAGCCTTGCGGTTTATTGAGGTGGATGAAAAGACTCAGACCATCGAGTTTCCAGCTGGGAGCGGCATTCGCCTGCCATTGCAGCCATTTTTTGGAATTTTTGGGGTGGCCGACCAGGAGCGCGATCGCAATTCGATTCCCCCCGGTGACTACGGCGGCAACCTGGATAATCGCTGGTTGCAGCCCCCCTGCCGCCTGTTTCTACCCGTCTATCTGCCCGGGGCCATGCTCTCAGTTGGCGACGGCCACGGCCTTCAGGGGGACGGAGAAGCCTGCCTCACCGCCCTGGAAATTTCCATGGCCGGGGTGATTCAGCTACATCGCCGTCAGGATCTCTCCGATCTGCCCATTCCCCTGGCCGAAACCGAAACCGCCTGGCTGACCATGGGCTTTGGCGAAACCTTAGACGCCGCCTTTGATCTGGCCCTCAAGCGGATGCTGACCTTCTTAGAAATGGCCCTGGGCATCTCCGCCGAAGAGGCCTATATGCTGTGCAGCCTGGGGGTGCATTTTAATATCACTCAGGTGGTGAATCGGCCCGGTAAAGGAGTGCATGGAATCTTGCCGAAAAGCATTCTGCCACGAGCGATTCAGATTTAAGTTGGCCTATGGCTAAGTCTTCCAAGCTTGAGGCCCTCACTGCAGAACTCAACCAGATTCGCCCTAATCCGACTTCAGAAAATGGGCTAAACGTCCTGAGTCGGGTCATTGCTAGTCGGTATGGGATTGCGGTGGCCCAGGCGGCTCGTCTGGTTAGTGAGTTTGAGATCCATTCCTTGATGCCGGAACTGGCTGCCGCCTTTGATCGGTTCCTGGTCAAAGCCAAAGACCGCGATCCGGGCTGTCGGGCGAAGCAGGCGATCGCCGACGCTCTTTATCGCCTGGACTATTATGACGCCGAGCTGTTTCTCAAAGGCATTCGCTACGTGCAGTGGGAACCCGTCTGGGGCGGTCAGGTGGATACGGCCCCCAAGCTGCGAGGCACCTGTGCCCTGGGGTTGGTGAGAATGAACTATCCAGCCGTGATGGTGGAGCTAGCCGATCTGCTGGCCGACCCGGAACCGGAGGCCAGAATCGGCGCGGCCCGAGCCGTCGCCTACAGCGAAAACCCCCTGGGCGTGGCCCTGCTGCGGCTGCGGATAAAAGTTGGTGACTCTCCGACCGTGCTGGGAGAATGTGCAGCGGCTCTGCTAAAACTGGCCGCGACTGACACCCTGCCGCTGATCGAAGCCTTTCTAGAGGCTGGTAGAAAGGAATCTGACTCCCGTGAATCGATAGAAACCGCTGAAGTCATGGCCCTGGTCTTAGGAGAATCCCGCCTGCCGGAGGCCCTGCTGCTACTGCAAGCCTGGTGGCAGCGAACCACCCATCCAGAACTGCGGCAGACCGGACTGCTGGCGATCGCTAGCCTGCGCCGGGATGAGGCTCTAGAATTCCTGCTGCAGCTCCTGAGAGAAGGATCTGCCAAGGATGCTAGAGCTGCCTTAGCAGCCCTAGAACTCTACCGCAGCGACGATTTCCTCTGGCCCCGAGTCGCCGCTATTTTAGAGCAGCGCAGTGATTTACACAGCCGCACTCTCGACTGAATCATCCGAATCTAGCCGACATCAGAATTGCCAAACGGGGTTAATGTGAACATGAGTTTGCCAGTTCCCTTATCCTTTGCCATGACTGCCCCGACCCTAACCAAGCAAGCGGCCTGTTTCGGCGGCACGGTCGCCTACTACAGCCATGTCTCCGTCGAATGTGGCTGCGACATGCGCTTTGCCGTATTCATTCCTCCCCAGGCCGCGTCCGGGCCGGTGCCGGTGCTCTACTACCTGTCTGGGCTCACCTGCACCGAAGAGAATTTCACCGCCAAGGCCGGTGCCCAGCGCTATGCCGCCCAGCACGGCCTGATGCTAGTGGCCCCTGACACTAGCCCTCGCGGGGCCAACCTGCCTGGAGAAGACGACGACTGGGACTTTGGCACCGGAGCCGGCTTCTACGTGGACGCCACCGAGGCCCCCTGGAACAACTACTACCGCATGTATAGCTACGTCACGAAAGAACTGCCGGAGTTAATTGCCCAGAATTTTTCGATTCGCGGCGATCGCCAGGGGATCTTCGGCCACTCCATGGG
>PYEQ01000387.1 GCA_003017785.1 filamentous cyanobacterium CCP5
CTGGTGACCTGTCCGACTAGGTCATCGCGCTCAAGGGTCGTGTAAATGCGGGCCACCACCCGCCGCAAGCCAGAACTTGCCCGCAGTTCTGCGTCGGAGCTGAGTTTTTCAGGAAAGGGGAGTTCCACGAATCAAGCGCTATTGCAATTGAAGCAATTATATCGACAACCGAATACTCTTCTCAGGCCAAACGTTTGCTGTGCCGTTATTGAGGCAGCGTTACTCCTTCAAGCTATCCGATCGCAAAGCCCCAGGGTAACTATCCCCTAGACATAATTGCAGCTGCTTTGGTTACCGGGGCCGGGCTCCAGCGGGTCAGCAAGTGGTACACCGAGGGAATGTAGTAGAGGGCCAGCAGGGTAGCGCCGCCGAGGCCGCCTGCGATCGCGATCGCCAGCGGCGGCCAGAACCCGGTGGGGTCAACCATCAGCGGCACAAAGCCAATGATGGTAGTTACGGTGGTAGCAATTACGTGGCGGGTGGCGTGAAACACCACCTCTTCCACCGCCTGGGGCTGGCCAAGGCTGGCCTCAGGATGTTCGCGCAGGGCCGCCAGCACCACAATTGAATCGTTGATGGCCAGACCAATCAGCCCCAGGGTGCCGAGAATGGCGGTGAAGCCGAAGAGGGAGCCGAACAGCTTCAGGGCCAGGGCCGCCAAGCCGACGGCCAGCAGGGCTACGGTGCCGATTAACGCCGCCAGGCCGAAGGAATTAAACGACAGTACCAGGGTGGCGGTCATCAAAATCACCAGCACCCCCACGGCGGAGAGCAGGTTGCCGACGGCGGTGCCGCGGGCGTCCGCTTCGCCACCATAGTCCAGCCGGTAGCCGGGGGGGAGTTGGAATCCGCTGGTTTCTAGCTGCTGGCGAAATTCTCCCAGCACCGTATCCGGCAGGGCTCCCGCCGTCAGAAACGCTTGGACGGTGTTAATCCGCTGGCCGTTGCGGCGGCTGATGGAGGCTAGCTCGGGTACCAGGCTGACTTCGGCGATCGCATCCAGGGGCAGTTCTCCCTGGGGGGTGACCATTTCCAGGGAAGCCACCGCATCCAGATCGCGGCGCTGGGCGTTAGCTAACCGTACCCGCACCGGAATGTCCTGACTGGCCTCCAGAATTGAGCCGCCGCGGGTGCCCTCCAGGGCGGCGTCGAGCTGGGTGGCGATCGCCCGGTTATCCAGACCGACCCGCTGGGCCTGGGTTTCGTCCACCTGGAGGGCCAGCTTGGGCAGGGCTTCGGTGAGGGTAGCGCGGGTGTGGATCACGTCAGGAATCTGGGCCAGATAGGCCCGCAGTTCGTTTCCCAAGATTCTTAGCTGATCCATATCGGCTCCAGAAAGCCGCAGCTCAATCGGCGCGTCAAAGGGCGGCCCCTGTTCGAGCTGGCGTACCAGCACCTGGGCTTCGGGGAAAGCGGCATCCAAATCTTGCTGAAGAGTTTGAATGGTGCCGCGCAGATTATCAGTCGAGTTGAGCTGAACGATGCCCTGGGCAAAGTTGGCGGCGTTGTCGCGATCGCTGGTGACGTTATAGAAAAACGTCGGCGCGCTCTTGCCCAGGAACCAGTGGACTTCGTCGATGGCCGGGTGCTGCTGGATGATGTCTCTAGCGGCGAGGATCTGGGCCTGGGTAGTGGCTAAAGCGGCCTGAGCAGGCAGCTCAAACTGAATCTGAAACTGGTCGCGGTTAGTGGGCGGAAAAAACTGCTGCTCCAGGGTTGGAAACACCGCAAAGCCGATCACCGGCAGAACCAGGGCCAGTCCAATGCCTCGCCAGGGTCGCCGCAGCACCGCTTCTAAACTGCTGTGATAAATCGCCGCCAGCGAGCCATTGCTAAACCCCTGCTGCCACCAGCCCCAGGGCAGCGATCGGGGCTGCCAGGAATGCAGCCGTCCGGCCAGGGCCGGAATCACCGTCAGGGAGAGAAACAGTGAGCTGATCAACGCCAAAATCACCGTCAGGCCGATGGTGCCAATAAATTCGCCCGTGCCGCCAGGGGAAGTGGCGATCGGCATAAACGCCAGCACCGTGGTCAGGGTGGAGGCGCTGAGGGGTACCAGCAGGTGGCGTACCGTTTGGGCGATCGCTTGAGCCGGTGCCACCTGCCGCAGCCGCAACTGCACCTCATCCACCGCAATGATCGCGTTGTCGATCAATAGCCCCAGGGCGATGATGATGCCCGTCACCGACATTTGATGTAAAGGCACCCCCAGTAGCTTCATCCAGCCAAATACCATCAGGCTGCTCAGGGGCAGGGCCAGACCCACAATCAAGGCTGACTTCCAGCCCAGCATCAGCAGAGACACCCCAATCACCAGCAGAGACCCAAAGATCAAGTTGCCCACCACCCCGTTGAGCCGCTGCTGCACGTACTGGCTCTGATCCAGCACCACATGCAGCCCCAGCCCTCCCGATAGCTCCTGGCGAAAAGCCTCCAGCTCAGCACGGGCCTGCACCGCCCACTGATCCACCCGCTGGTCGGATTCCACCTTGGCCGCCACCACCACCGCCGGATAGCCGTTGACGATCGCCAGATCCGTGGCTGGGTCAATCACCCCTTTGGATACCTCGGCAATGTCCCCCAGCCGCGCCACCTGACCGCTATTCCCGGCCCGAATCGGAATTGACCTCACCCGTTCCAGGGAACCGAGGGCGCTGTCCACCTCCAGCAGCAGGTCGCTGTCTCCCCGCAACTGTCCGGCGGATACCTTGGCATCGCTGGCGGCAATCTGCTGACTTAGGGAGTCTGCCGTCAGCCCCAGGCGGGCCAGGTCGGCGGGGGCAATTGTGACGCGAATCTCCTCATCTGGCACCCCAAACAGCTCCAGCTTGTCGGTGCTGGGGATAGCCCGAATCCGGTCTTCTAGCTGTTCCGCCAGCCGCCCCAGAATCACGTAGTTGGGGGTTCCTGGCAGCTCCCAGGTGAGTCCGGCAATCAGGGCGTTGGCCTTGGTGCTGCCTTCGATGTACTCCGGCTCGGTCGCGGTCGAAGGCAGCTCTGGCACCGCGTCGTCCACCTTGCTGCGCACCTGAGCCCACACTGGCCCTACCTGCCGCACGGTTTCCTTCAGCTCGATCGCAATTACCGACACCCCCGTGCTGGAGGTGGACTCTAGAAAGTCAATTTCCTCCAGTTCCAGCAGCTTGTCCTCCAGCTTCTCCGTCACCAGGGTTTCCACCCGCTCCGGTGTCGCACCGGGGAGAAACGTGGTGATGGTGGCGAACCGCTGGACGATTTCTGGGTCTTCTAACCGGGGCAGGGTGAAAAACGCGGAGAGGCCCCAGACCACGATCAGCAGCAGAGTCAGCAGCAACAGTTGACGGTTGCGATAGAAGAGGTTCATAGGAAGAAGATAAGTTGGTACGTAGGGGCGCAAGGCTTTGCGCCCAGTGCAACATCCGTAGCGTCAATCAGAAGAATCGTTCCGGTCGCATCGCCGTGCGGCTGCACCCTACGAACTACCCGGCACCACCGCCTGCCCTGGCACGACCCGCTGAGTCCCCGAGATGACAGCCCGATCGCCCACCTGGACGGTGCCGCGCACCAGCGATCGCTCCCCATCCGTGTGTAGAATCTCCACATCCCGGCGGGCGACGGTGTAGCCGCTGTCGGTGGGCTGGATCACGTACACCGACCACAGTCCTTCGGCGGCGGGAGTGAGGGCGGTGGAAGGCAGCCAGAAGCCGTCGGCAGACTGGGTTTCTGCCACTGAGAGGCGGACAGTTTGACCGACCACGGGGCTGACCTCGGAGGGCAGGATCAACACGGCGGTGACGGTGCGGCTGGTGGGGTCGAGTTCGGGGAGCAGGGCGGTGAGGGTGGCCTGGTAGGGGCTGCCATCGATGTCAATAGCGAGGCGATCGCCCACCCTTAACCCCTCGGCCATTTCTGTCGGGACTCCCACCTGGGCTTCCAGACTGCCGGTTTCAATTAGATCCAGCACCGCCTGCCCAGAGGCGACCACGGTGCCCTCATCCAGCCGCCGCTGGTTCACCCGAGCCGCAAAGGGGGCGCGAATCACGCTTTTATCGATGTCCACCGCGAGGGCCTGGAGGCTGGCGTCGATCTGCTGTACCTGGGCCGCCTGGGCGGCGATTTGCTCGGGGCGGGTACCGGTCTGGAGGGCTTCCAGCTGGCTTTTGGCCTGGTCTAAGCGACTGGACAAAGCAGCCGTCCCGAAGCTCTGCTGATCGAGTTCTTCCCGGGCGATCGCCCCTCTTGCATACAGGTCTTCCCGCCGCGATCGCTGGAGTTGGGCTAGAGCTAGCTGCTGTTCGAGATCGGCGACGGCGGCCTGGGCGGCGGCGATGTCTTCGGAGCGGGGGCCGCGCTGGAGTTCCTGGAGCTGAGCCTGGGCCTGGGCTTTTTGGGCCAAAAGCTGCTGCCGCTGGGCCTCCAGGCTGCGAATATCCAGTCGGGCCAGGGGCTGTCCCGCTTCTACCCTGTCCCCCTGATCCACCAGCAGCGCCGCCAGGGTACCGGCCCGCTCAAACCCCAGCTGACTGGAGCGTCCGGCCACCACTTCCCCCGTGTAGCTGCGGCTGACCTGGTAGCTAGTCACAGGCTCCAGAGTTGTGACCGTGACCGGCAGGGCAGCGACTTCAGGAGCTTCGGAGTCAGGGCGACTGGCGATCGCAACAATTCCGCCAATGCCGAGAATACTGACAGCCAATAGACCACCCCACAGCCGTAGCCGTCTAGGTCGACGCTTTTCCACGGTGACTGGCTCTGGGGCGGCATCGATCACGGACTCGAACGGTTGGGGGATTTCAGCGGGGGCGACCATACCGATAGGCTCCGACGGGCGGTTCAACGGCCAGAAACTTGATACACAACAAGTGTGTATTCAACTTGTTGTGTATGTGACCGTAGCTTATACTCAACAAATTGGATATGTCAATTCCCTTTAATCTGCAAATAAATGGCACTGGCGCACACGATTCTGGCGGTACTCATTCAGTCTCCAGCGAGCGGCTATGACGTTAGCAAGCGCTTCGAGCAAGCGGATTTGGGCTGTTACTGGCGGGCCAGTCAGCAG
>PYEQ01000388.1 GCA_003017785.1 filamentous cyanobacterium CCP5
CTCATAAACCTTGAGTTAGCTAAAGGTATTAGATATACATCTTGGGCATATGCATATCTCTGAGCTGGTTTTGAGTAATTTGTAGCTGAGAACAATGCATATTGATAATGATACCTTGCTCTTGCTGGTGCACCATCTCTAGAAACCCAGTATTCTCCAACATCTTTTAGAACACCTATAGCATTTCTGACCACTTCTATTCCTACTGATTTTTTTAAGAACTTTGCCTCCACTAGCAATCTTTGTGGATTTGAAAATGGAGGTGAAACAACAAAGTCAGCAATAGCATCTATTTGATGAACTCCTCCCCTCCCAAGAAGCTCTAGTCCAGCTTTACCTCGCTGGACTGTGTCATCTTTAGGATTAGCTCTTTCAACAGTACGGTAGCCAGAAGAACGAAGCAGATAAAGTAGAACTTCCTCTAAGATCATGCCTCTGATTTGTCCAATTGTTGCCATAATATGGCTCCCAGAAATAGGTAAAAATAGTGGCTCAATACGGATTTTGAGGAGCTAGTTCAACAAGGTCTCCAATAGGTTGCCCAGCAGTGCCTTGCCTCGCTTACGCGCATTGTGTACGAACTCAAAGAAACCTAGATAAAGCGGCAGCTTCTGGGAGCATGTCACCTTTGTAACCCAATGGCTCCATTGAGATAAGCACACCGATGGGCCAGCACCTGGGGAACGTTGTCCTCATTCCACTGAGCGCCTGAGATTTTGACTCTGCGGCTGATTTGCTTGATAGCCGATTCAACCGCCCCTGAGCCAATCGAGCAGATTTGCTCGCGTTGATAATAGTCATAATTGACAATGCGGTGGCGATGCTTGCGGAGGTAATTACAAAAGGCCTGGGCCTGCTTTTTGCTCAAAGAGTCAAAGAGCGCTAGGGTTTCATCGACCTTGCCCTGCCACAGGAACGCTTCGGCTTGATGAAGTCGTTTGAGCGACCCGCCCACTTTATGGAGGTTTTCAACCAGATGGTACCAGTCGAGAATTTCTCGGCGCTCCTCTGGAGTTTTAATCTGGGCCACGATATTCCAAATGCCGTCATGGCCATCCCCTAAACAGGTCATGGGGGACGCTAAGGATTGCTGGTTCGCCCAATCAATGAGGACGGCATTCTCATGATAAGCCGCTACGGTTCCGCCTTCGGTGGCGATGGCTTTGTAGTCTTTCCACTGGCAAGTCTCTCCCAGCGGGGTTCGGATACGCACTTTGCCGCCATCTACACTGAGTTCGTTCAAGGCCTCATTGGCCTTAGGGTTAGGGAATGTCTGCTGATGCACCAAGCGCTGCTGAGTCTTGGCTGGAACCCGGATGCCCGTCAAATAAGCGACATCTTGGGCGGCTTGTTCGTACGAAACATTTGCACTCACACGCAGGCAACAGTTCTCTAAATGAGGGCTTAACTGGCGATAGGCAGGCACCGCAAGCCGTTCTGCTTGACGAGTGGTAACGCTCAACTGGCCCAAGGTACTTTTCAACTGTCGCATGCGTCCGGCTGCTGTGCCGCTAACCGTGCGGATAAAAAATGGCCGAGTTCTGGGCTGACATGCGCCTGAATTTGCTCACGCACGGTCATCTCAATGCCCTCTAGAGTCTGCATGTCAGCAGGATCGCTCTCCTCATAGAGCAATTGAGCGATTGCTGCGAGATGAATTTTGAGTTGGGTGGCTTTCTCAGGGGGCATCAGTTAGGCCTTTAGGTCAACACTTGTATCCTCACCTGTTTTAGCCGACCTTGCAAACCTGACATGCTCCCCAGCTTCTCCTGTGAGATGCCGCGATGAGGCCTCAACCACGAACGCAACAAAGACCAAAATCCTTCCATCGTGTTGACATGAACCTCGCAAAAGCCGTCTCCGTCTTCGTCTCGGGCATATTCACCCACGCTGTGACAAACGCTCTTGTGCGCATAGCCCCAAGCAGCCAGCGAGTCGTAGATGGTGTACTCGTCGGTGTACACCAAGCTCTTTGGGGCAATGGTGGCTTTGATGATGGGCTCTATCGTTCGTCGTTGCACGTTCTCTAACAGGTGAATCACTACCTGCCCTCCGCGCTCAATCATCCCGAATATCGGCGGCTTTTCTGTTTCGAGCGTACCTCGACCCCGAAGCCCTTTGAGCTTGCGCCGCCGCCCTTGACGCCCCTTTTTTTCACCGCTTCGGGATGACCTTTATGTCCTGCTGTGACATACACCTCATCACACTCCACCTCACCGGATAGCTCCACTTCTGGCTTTTTGTCCACAATCGCCTGCCGGAGTTGATGGGTCATCTGATGCACATCACTCTGATTCAACCCCAGTTCTTGAGCAATCTGCTGGTTCGATAGGTTTAGCCCTATCAAATACAGGCACCCCATCCACACCCGCAACGGCTGGTGTCGACCAGCAAATACGGTATCCGTCAGATCATCAAACTGTCGCTGGCAACCCTTGCAGCGGTAGCGCTGGCGATAAGGATGAGCGTCATCTTTACCCCGCTTAACAACCTCCTCAGAGCCGCACTTCGGACACCGGATAACGCCGTCGGCCCAGCGCAATCTCCGAACGCTGTCGTAGCACTTGGCCTCTTCTAAAAGGTGTGTCAGGGTTAGCATGAGATCGCAGAGCAGATGCACTTTAGTGTTCAGCCTAGCGAATACATCATCTGCTTGCAGCTCACCTCCCTGAAACACCTATTGAGCCAATCAGAAATGTCTGTAAGTCCCTGGCAATAGCTGTCTTAGTGCGCTTATCTCGGCTTTGGTACTCTTTGCCGTTAGCGACCTGAACACTATAGGAATAGGGCTCATCCGCCTTCCGCTGCTGCGCCTTCAAGACCTGAAAAACGGTGCACCAGGGCACGCTACGCTGATCAAAAACCTTCCCTGACAACTTGGCTCGCTTCAACCTAGCCCGCGATGCCTGAATATCTTTCAGCTTTTTGATGATGGGCAGTTGGGTACAGGTTTGTCGGTCTAAGCCAAAGCGCTCTATCTCATCGTGGTAAATAAACTTTGCCAGGTCTGTCATGGTCTGGGCTAGGCGGTGCTGAGTGTCCACACAATCCGACTGGAACTCAAAGTAGCGATTTAGTAACGCGTCTAGGTGCTGGGCTGCTTGCAGAGCATTACGCTCCAATTCCTGCTGCTGCTCAAGCAAGGCCTCAACACAGCGGATCTCCTCTGAGCTGCTCATCTCTGGAATCTGCTGGTAGTAGGGCTTCAGAGGAATCATAGGAATCAGTTGTGTCTGGGTGAGGTACGCTAGGGGTTCTCCCTCAAAGCGATGCCTCCAGCCCAGCAATTGCAGCAACACCTGCTCCATTCGTTCGAAGCTACGTGACCGCAGATGACGTCGAAAGTGACGGTAGGCAGCTAGCTCGTTTCTCAACGTCTCAGACATCTCGTCATCCCGCAGCGCGTAGGCTGGTTTTCGTCGTTGTCCGCTGGAAGATGACGGCCCTTGCCGTGTACGACCTTTGACCTGATGTTTGTAGAGATCCTTAATCGTGCCGATAGGTTGCCCACCTGAGGTCTTAGGCGGCATCACATCCCCTAGCGGCAGCCAGCCCTGCTTCCGCAGCCAATCCACCATCTGTCTGAGCTGGTAGCGATAGGTCTTGTGATGACGGTTAGCAACGCCCAGGATTGCGAGTCCCTGTGCTAGAGCGGCTTCCGCTTGGAGCAAGGTACCCAGCTCTAGGCCACCTAGAAAGTTTAGCGCAGCAGCCTGATCAGCCTGATTCATACGAGGTTTGGTGACCACTGGCCCGCCCCAGCCACAGACCAATACACGGAGCGCAGTCGTGCGGATTAAGCTAATAGTGCTCTTAGCAGTAGGCTTCTCGGGTTCGATATGGTGCCCGGTAGTTTCTGAAAAGTTACGCCTGCACTTGCTGCAAATAAAACGCTGCCCCCGTGGGCTCATGCCACCCTTCTTAAACTGTTTGGACCCACACCTAGGGCAGCGTAGTCCCCGGCTGCGCCAGGTGGGGTTGCTCAGTTCTTCACAGTAGGCCACAAACCCCTGAGCGACGGTTTCTGGCACTGTAGCCCCGACAGGAGTAGATGCTGACATTCGTTCGTTAACTCCTTAACGTGATTAAGCGCGAGTGCTGCACGCAAGTAATAAGCTAAGCTTATATACGTGATGTGTCGTGCCTTGTAGTTCAATTTTACTTATTTCAGATAAATTCTATCCCTTTTATATAACAAGCAATATTTTCAGCCCTCATGGTGCCATCTTTAATATGGGATGTAGGTATCTCAGGGCTAGCTAATTCAAGCTTTTCTAGAAATCATGTCGCTGTTTTAGATTCCGATTTAGATGCAGTTTTTGACCAAATATAAGATCAATTAATTAAGAAGTTATTTTAGAATTTAATCCAGTAAAATTTTGGCTAAAAAACGCTAGTGAAAGTTTTAAAATTAGCTCTATATTGATCCAATTGATCCATTTTTTAGGACATCTAGAGCTTTAACCCATTGACAGCAGTAGTTTCACAGATTGTTTTTAGCACGAATAATGATGCCAAAACCGCCTTGGGGATGATTTAGGAATTACAATTCTCACACAAAAATATTATTTAATTCTCATGGAAATACAGGCAATTTTGTAAACAGATCAGTAAAGTAGACTTTAGCAAAATCACGATAATAAGCGTCATTATGCCCATTAAATATTTTCAAAACTCTTAAGAAAATATAGATAGACAATGGATTTTATTAACAATGCGGTGATATAAAAGTGATTTTTGCTTATATCACCCAGCTTGAAACCCTTTTAATGCGCATTTAATGCGCATTAGTCAAACTTATATGCCATCTGGGATACAGCCCCTGCAATGGTTCTGATAATCTTTGCTTTCTCAGTGATGTTGCATAATGGCCGGGAAAACAAGAACTGTCTGTACGTCTACTCCTGCACTCTGCTGAGAGATAGACCGTGCTTATGACTCGGAGAGGGCACTATGGCTGATGAAGACTCTGAAAAAGCAGCTAAGGCCCCTTCGAAGCCTAAGAAGCGTAGAAGTTCACGAGGTGAGCCACTAGCC
>PYEQ01000389.1 GCA_003017785.1 filamentous cyanobacterium CCP5
TTGGGTCGCCTGCCCTGCCGGGGGATGTCTGCCATTATGTGCTCAACGGGCGGGGAATTATGGTGCAGTCGGGCGGGTTTGTGGCTGCCGATCCAGCTGTCCAAATTGACACCCAGTTTCAGGGTCTTAAAGGCTTTTTCAGCGGCGAATCCCTGTTTCTGCTACGGCTGACCGGCAGCGGGGACCTGTGGTTTAGCTCCTATGGCGGCATTCAGGCGATCGATGTGAAAGATGAGTATGTAGTGGATACGGGCTACGTCGTCGCCTTCGAAGACACCCTCAACTACAGCGTCGAGATGATTTCTGGCCTGTCCTTTCGGGGTTTACGGCGCGGCATCTTCGGCGGCGAAGGACTAGTCTGTCGTTTTCGGGGCCAGGGTAGGCTGTGGATTCAGTCCCGCAGTTTGTACCCGCTACTGAATTTCTTAAATCCGTTCCGACCGACAAAAAGTAGCGACTAACGCTATTCCACCACAAGGCGGGAGAGGCCAGTACTGGGGTAATAGGTCGCTAGAATCTGCTCGTAGCTATAGCCCTGGGATGCCAACTGCATAGCTCCAGTTTGGCTCATGCCCTGGCCGCTGTGGGCTTCTTGGACAATCTGATCGGAGGCAGCATAGAGGGATTCAACAATGCCGCCGTTGTAGCTGATGAATTCTCCTGAGGTTTCTGCCACCGCCTGCTGGGTAGTGTTGGTTTCTTTACCGACCCCTAAATAGGCCTGGTAGCGCTGGGTGTTGTCGAGATCGTAATTGCGGTTGGCGTAGCGAACGTGGTGAGTGAGGGCATAGGAGCGGGCCGCAACAGCTTGGGCCTTCAGGGCCTCTACGGGCCAGTGGACATACATTTCACTGCCGACAACGCTACTCAGGTAGTCATGGAGCAAAACAAAGTTGACGGCGGTGAGCTGACCTCCCTCGTTCAGCAGCAGCACCCGACCCTTATACCAGCGATCGCCAATGTAAACGTAGCCACCGTTGGCTTCTAGCCACACTGCACTAGAGAGCTGACAGCCGCTGAAATCGATGCCTTGAGCATTAGACGCGGCTATGGAGGCAGACTGCTTAGATAAATTGCAATAGTTCTGGCCGTCAAGGTCGATCAGGTAGCCGGCCTCGGATACACCTACCTTTAGACTGCCAACATTTCGGGCGATCGCCACCCGCATTTCTAAATTGGTGTCGATGGTTGAACCCACCTCAATCTGAGACTGAGGAGCCTGGGGAACCTGCTGCAGGGGTCGACTAGCCGCCGCCGAACGAGGAGCCTCTGCGGTAGAGGAAGTACCAGGAGCGTCGGCCTCCTCAACCGAGATCGGCGCTGGCTGAAGAAACCGCCGGGCCTGTTCCAGAGAACTCACGGCCTGGCGCACAAGGCCCTGGGACCGCCAGAGATGCTCAGTCGAGGCTTGAGGCACCTGAGGGAGAAAGCGATCGCTGGGCAGGGCAAACTGCGCCGCCAGCACTCCGGTAAACAGCAGTCCACCAGCAAACGTCAGCCGGGTCAGGCCAGGGGGCTTAGATTGAGCGGAAACCCTAACTCGATACTTTAATGTGGCCAGATGCTCACGGATAGACCGCGATGACCAGCGCGAATCCGCAGGTTTGGAGAGCCGTATTGATTTTGGCAGTTGAGAGCGCTTCATGAAGGTTGAGACCTGCGTCGCGGTGGAAGTATCCACAGCTTAACCCTTGTCTATTTAAGCTTAGACAGCGAGAAAGTTGTCAAACCGGATGATTTTACTAATTCAAATATACTAATTTAGAGTTTATCTGGGTAATCTCGCGGATGCCTACCCTATGGGAAAGCGCCAGTATGGGGCATGACTTTGCTACACACTCCCCTCACTAAGTTTTCAACGCTATCGACGGCATCGGTCTTCCGGATGCAGGGCTTGCTGACGAACGCCACCAGCCGCGGTCTAGATGTTCTAGTCAGCATTTGGGTCAGGCAGGTGCTGGTACTGACGGCCTCTGCTCTTGTGATGGCCACGATTATTGACTAAAAAAAAGCCCTGGCAGGACTTCCAGGGCAGCACTTGATGGCGATCGCGCTACAACAATGCCGATGGTTGATGCTACCAGAGCCCACAAACTCCTAGGCAAATGGGGCACAGCTTCAGAGATTCCAACCGCAGGGGCGAGAGCTTAGGCTTCTAACTCGCTGGTCGAGTTGAGCCCAACGATATCTTCATAGGCGGCGGCGATAATGCAGCCAGTCAAGGGGAAAGTCACGAGCAGGCCAAGGCCGAAGACGATAGCCCCAGCAATGTTGAGGAGCGTCAGCACGATTAGCAGCCCAAAAAAGCTGAACCATTTTTTAGAAACCAGGCGTCGGCTAGTCTCCATGGCATTCCAAAAGCTCATATTTTTGTCGATGACTAGCAGTAGGCTAAACAGGTAGGACACCGCTAGATAAATCCCTGGAATAATCAGCAGAATTATTCCGATGACAATTAGGAGTCCGCTGATTAAACTCACTAAGAAGATGGGCAAATAGCGGTTGAAGCCCCTGAAGAAATCGCTAAATTCAGGCGATCGATTGCGAGCAATCTGGAAAGCAACGATATAAAACCCAGCAGAAAGCACTGGCGCAATAAAGACCTGATAAATAAACGGCAACAGGCCAGTGCCTCCCTCAGCGCCCCGGTTGCCGAGGGGGGCTGGCAGCAGTCCTAAAACAATACCGATAACACCCAGCAGGATCACGTAGCCAATAAAGCCAGGTGCAAACTGCTTGAAAATTTCCCAGCCACGGCTGAAATAAGCTCCGATATTGACCTCGTAGTCTCGGCTGACAATATCGGTATTAAAGCTACTCACATCTACAGTCTCCATGCAGTACTCTGAGCCCGAGGGTACCCCACCTCGCTTAAATCCAAGTAAACTGTTTGAGAAAATTTGAATCCCAATCTTGTTTAGGCTGAGAACGTAGCGTTTCTTTAAGTAATACTAAGCACTTGCACCCAGTCCGGGACTGTAGTTTCTCCTTAGGTAAACTCCGTTTCTAGACTTGGACAAGGCTTAAGTTTCTCTGGATTCACCGTCTAAATGCTTTAGAAACGCGTTCAATGGGCCGAAGGATTCCTGATCTCAACTGTTCTTGAGCTATTTTGCCAACCTCCTCAAAATCAAAAGCGCCCCGTAACCGCACCCTAGAGATTACGGCGGCTGAGATCGGTCGCTACCGGCAACAGCTCCATCAGCTGACGTCAATGGCCACGGTAGAGGCGATCGCCAATCAAATTCTCCATCAGAATTTGCTGGAGGCGATCCCCTATCTGCCCGTGGCGGCAGTGGATCTGCTGATTCTCGATCCTCCCTATAACCGCCGCAAGCAGTTTAACGATCGCCCCTTTCACCCCCAGCCCCCAGCGGACTACCAGAACTGGTTCGAGGAATGGTTTCAGCCCTTGCTCGCCACCCTAAAACCGACGGCCACCATATACGTGTGCGCCGACTGGCAGTCATCAACGGTGATCTATCCCATTTTGGCTCGCCACCTCCGGGTTCAAAATCGGATCACCTGGGAGCGGGAAAAAGGCCGGGGGGCCAAGGCCAACTGGAAAAACAGCTCGGAAGACATCTGGTTCTGCACCCAGTCTTCTGAGTTCTACTTTGATGTGGAGGCGGTGAAGCTGAAGCGACGGGTGATGGCCCCCTATCGCGATCGCCAAGGCCAGCCCAAAGACTGGCAGGAAAACCAGGACGGTCGGTTTCGAGTTACCCATCCGTCAAATCTATGGACCGATATTTCGGTGCCCTTTTGGTCGATGCCGGAGAACACCGACCACCCCACTCAAAAGCCGGAAAAGCTGATTGCCAAACTAGTTTTAGCTAGCAGTCGCCCCGGCGATCTGGTGCTCGATCCGTTTTTGGGATCTGGCACCACCGCCGTTGTCGCTAAGAAACTGGGCCGTCGCTATGTCGGCATTGAAATTGATCAAACCTATTGCTGTCTGGCTCGAAAACGCCTCGACCTGGCCGAGCAAAATCCTGTGATTCAGGGCTATACAGGAGGTTACTTTTGGGATCGCAATACCTCCTCTGCCCAGGGTCAGGCCCCGCAGTGAGTTCTCACAGCCTTGAAAGACTCTGAATCAAGCCTTTGACAATTTATTTTGAATCCCCCTTTAGGCCCGGACTGAGGGGGTATAGTTAAAAGCGCTTTGACAATGTATCAATCTAGCTGGATACCGGCCCCTGGATAGGGCCAGTGGCTAGAACCAACCCGACAGACTCAATCGACTCTGACCAGACTAGAGGGGAGCACCTTGCCAGACACCCCATTACGACTATTGATTGCCGCTAGCGGCACCGGTGGTCACTTGTTTCCGGCGATCGCCACTGCCGAAAAGCTGGTGCAGGCCAATTTTGAAATTGAATGGTTGGGGGTGCCCGATCGCCTCGAAACCACCCTGGTAGCTCAGGCTAACTATCCTCTCCATACGGTCTCCATGGGGGGCCTTCAGGGCCGTCTGGGGCTAGGCACCCTACGACGCCTGGGCCAGTTCACCAAGGCCATTTTCCAGGTGCGGCGGTTGTTGAAGCAGGGACAGTTTCACGGGGTGTTTACGACCGGGGGCTATATCGCTGCCCCGGCCATCATCGCCGCTCGCTCCCTAGGATTACCGACTGTGCTCCATGAGTCCAATGCTCTGCCCGGGAAGGTTACCCGCTGGCTCAGTCTCTGGTGCACGGTGGTGGCCTTGGGGTTTGAAGCCGCTTCCTCTTCCCTGCCCAAAGCCCGCAGTGTCGTCGTGGGGACGCCCGTGCGATCGCAATTTCTGGTTCCCCCCGTCGATGGGCTCGCCGATTTGGAAATTCCCGATCATGTCCCCCTGATTGTGGTGGTCGGGGGCAGTCAGGGGGCAGTAGCGGTCAACCAGCTGGTGAGAGCAGCGGCCCCTGCCTGGTTTGAGGCCGGAGCCTGGGTATTTCATCAAACCGGTAGTAACGATCCGGATGTCGATACCCTCAGCCATCCTCAGTACATTCATCGTCCTTTCTATGACAATATGGCCTCCCTGATGC
>PYEQ01000390.1 GCA_003017785.1 filamentous cyanobacterium CCP5
GTTAGGGCGCGGGGCGACACGGTGGGTAACAGCGATCGCCATTGCCCTTACCCTGCTAAACCTGGTGATTCCTGGCCTAGAGCCGATTACCACGGTGACCATCGCCAACCGGGCCATTACTGTTCTGGCGCTAGCGGTGACGGGATGGCTGAGCGAACGCATTCAGCGCTACGAAAAGGCCATCACTCACCAGCACGCCCAAATTCTGGCCCAAGCCCAGCTGGCCCGCATGCGGGAAGACTTTGTCTCGACCCTAACCCACGACCTGAAAACGCCGCTGCTGGGAGCGATAGAAACTCTTCAGGCTCTCGATACTGAGCAGTTTGGGGTTGTCACCTCGGCCCAGCGACGCGCGATCGCGATCATGACCCGCAGCCATCAGACCACACTGCGATTGGTTGAGACCCTGATGGATGTCTACCGCAACGACAGCGAGGGGCTGCGCCTCAACCCCACGGCGGTCGATGTAGTCGCCCTGGCGGAGGACACGATCATGCAGCTCGCGGCCCTCGCGGCCTCGCGGCAGGTACGTATTCGCCTGCACCAGGGGGAATCCGACTTTCGCCAGCCCTGCTGGGTCAGGGCTGATGTGCTCCAGCTCCAGCGGGTGCTGAGCAACCTGATTGCCAACGCCATTCACCATTCCCTGCGAGGCAGCCTGGTAGAAGTGGTGGTTCGCCCCAAAGGGGATGATTGCCTGGTGCAGGTGCTCGACCAGGGTCAGGGCATCGCCACCGATGAAACGGCCCACCTGTTTGATCGGTTTTACCAGGGCCACAGCGATCGCCAGGCCAAGGGCACCGGGCTAGGCCTCTATCTCAGCCGCCAAATCGTGGAGGCCCACGGCGGCACCATCTGGGCTGAGTCGCGCCAGCCCAAGGGGGCCGTGTTTGCCTTTCGGCTGCCCGCCCAGCCTCCGGTGCAGGATAATAGCCTGATGGTACGTGCCGCTAACTCCTGATGACTGACCAGCCCATCGATATTCTCCTGGTCGAAGACGATGAGCTGTTTCGTCTAGGGCTCTCTACCCGGCTACAGCAGGAGACGACGCTGCATGTTGCCGCCGAAGCGGAAGACGGCGAAACGGCGATCGCCCTGGTCAATCAGCAACCCTTCGACGTGGTGCTGTTGGATATTGGCCTGCCGGGAATTGGCGGCATCGAAGCCTGCCGCCAGATCAAGCAGCAGCACCCCAACCTGCCGGTACTGGCCCTCACCTCCCACAACCAGCCCGCCCTAATTGCCCGATTGATCGAGGCCCAGGCCCAAGGCTACTGCGTCAAAGGCATTGCCGCCGAGGCGCTGGTACTAGCGATTCGCTCGGTCGCCGTAGGGGCCACCTGGTGGGATGCGATCGCCTCCCAGGAGATTCAAGCTGCCTTCCAGTCATCCACTCTAAAACCGCCCTCTGCCAATGCTCTGACGACCTCACCCACTCTCACCAAGCGCGAGCATGAGATTCTAGAGCTGATGGCCGCCGGGCAGAGTAATCAGGAAATTGCCGAAACCCTCTACATCGCCCCCGGCACGGTGCGCGTTCACGTCCACGCCATTTTGCAAAAGCTGGAGGTGCGCGATCGTACCCAGGCTGTTGTTGTGGCGATGCAGATAGGTCTGGTTTCGCCCTAGGAAAATTTTAGGGAATAGCAATGCCTTGATTCTTGGCTTAACTGTTTAGTTGCCCGCGCCTCAAAGCAGCATCACAAGCTCTCTCGGCACCTCTTTCGTGAAACGTTCCACAATTTGTCCAGCGCGGTGCTGGAAAATTACCACGCAGCTACGCAGGGCCTCCTGGTGGTATGGGGGTGGGGTCAGCCAGAAGAGCTAGCTGCGCGGGCAGGCAACTACTCGTTCTGTCTTGCCCTTAACACGCTTAAGGCCACTGAGCACAAGCCTATCGCAACATCACTGTTACCGACGCCCCCAGACTAACTTCCGGCAGGTCATCCTCTCTGGGTTCATTGTGTGAAGCTTATGCCTTCCATAGACAGGCCGCCCCGATTACTATGCTTTATCCAAGAGAAATAAAACCCTAGAGTTTTCATTTTTTATTCATTTTCCAAAATCTAATGAGATATTTTGCGTTTAGTTAAAAATGTGTTAGATGTTGTCTATAGATCCGCATTTTCTATTAATTAATCAGCGCATTGATATGAGTCCAATACAGCCCTATCAACCTCTACTATTGAGATTCTTGCATGGGCTAACAGGATTGTGTCTGATTGCCGCCATCTTGACTGCATTCTGGACTTACAACAGCTACGATGGCCGATGGGGAAGTATTTCACTGCCTAAATTTCAAGCTATTGAGGGCATACACGGCACTTTTGGCTTGTGGACATTACTGATTTTTCCGGCTTTTGTAGTCTATGCCTCTCGATCAGGTAAAAGGCGCTTAATCCAGGCTAACTCTCTGACAAAGCTCACTAAAATTGGTCAGCCAATCTGGTGGTATACACTAAATCAAATCTGCAATACTTTGGCGCTTTTAGCCTTAACCTTTGCCCTCTTTAGCGGCAAGATGATGGATGAAAAATGGCTACCTGAAGGAGAGTTAACTCATGGATGGTACTATGCTCATCTCATATCTTGGGTCGTGATGGTGGCGGCGATCGCCCTTCACCTCCTGATCAACGCCAAGGTTGGGGGGGCACCGCTGCTGCTTTCCATGGTGCAGTGGCGCTACCGAACCCAAGACAGTCCTATCCGTTGGCCCCAGCAGGTGGCTCAGTGGTGGAGACGTTACTGGCCCAGACCTTGGTCTGGGTGGTGGCAGTCCCGGTCTGCTCTAATTGGCCTCGAAGCGGCCCTACTAGGTAGTATTCTAGCGGCCTGGCTCATCCCAATTTTCAAAGGTTAAAGAATCTGGGTTCTGCATCTATGCGATTGCGGTGATGGCAGATCGTCTAGTTGCCCGCGCCGCAACCAGGCCGCAGCTGCATCTCCTGCGGAACCCCTCACTACACACGGCATTCAAGTCAATTGAGAGGTTTGGATGCGACTTTTAGGTAGAACGGCAAAATCAGGCTTTGAGAAAACTGGCACAAGCCAACACAGGCCAAACTTAGCCCACTTTTTTACCCTACTGGCACAGAGCACATATGCTCAGGGCTTATGAAGTGGGGTAGCGAAGTGCACGGGGCTTCCCCCTTGCTATCATCAAGCCCTTTGCAGAGTCCTCACAACAGGAGCAAGATGGCGCTACTGGGGTGGTCAAAGTTGGGTATCGCCCTTTGGGGCCGGTCTTCAACCATCGCAGGTCGGTGTTTGAGGCGTGCCTAGCGGGAACATTGGCATAGGTGGGGTACCTTTTGTAGGAGATATTTACCCCCTCGACCTAGCATGGCCCCTCGCAAGCAGGCTCAGTCGGTTTATCAACTCAAGATCACGCTCAGAGACATTCGCCCACCGATTTGGCGACGGGTGCAGGTGCGTAGCGATGTCACCCTGGGCCATTTGCACTGGGTCATTCAGCACGCCATGGGCTGGACTAACTCCCACCTCCATTCATTTACCATTCGCGACATTGACGACGGACAACCAATGCCTGATTTAGGCTTTGACGAGCTGGGTCTGCGTGACGAGCAAAAGGTCAAACTGAGCAAAGTCATTGCCGGAGAAGGGTTTAAGTTCTCATACCTCTACGACTTTGGCGACTCTTGGGAGCATGAGATTTTGGGTGAGAAGGTGCTGCCCGCTGACCCTGAGGCTAGCTATCCGGTTTGCATCAAAGCCAAACGCGCCTGCCCTCCCGAAGACTGTGGCGGCGTTTGGGGCTATCAGAATTTTCTAGACGCGATCCAATCCGCCGACCATCCAGAACATGAGGAAATGCTCGAATGGGTGGGTGGCTCTTTTGACCCAGAAGACGCTGAACTCGATGAGGTCAATCATTTGCTCAAGACAATTCCCCATGACACCACTGGGTTTGAAGGCAGTTTCCCCATGTAACGAGTCCACACTTGATGCCAAATGACATTGGCAAAACTGGGATGCACCTGGTGGTGAGGCGCTTCGTGTTTATTTTAAGGATTGCAGGGCGAGCTTTTTGATCAGTGCTGCTGTCAGTGCGCCATTGTTAGCAGCGGCCATAGTTGTGCGATCGCATCTTCGGACTCAGTTTCCCCATCACCTGCTCGAACGGATCCGCCGTCCAAATTTCCGCTTAGTCGTGGCGATCGCGATATTAGAGGCCAGCCGCTTCAAAAATGTCAGCCGCCGTCACGGCCAACTCTGGAAATGTGATCGAAAGAATGCGATCGCCCCCGCGAAACTGCTGGAGCTGATATTCGCCATTGATCAGGGTGTACACCGAAACCGTCGGTGTCTTGGGTGAGCCAATGTAGCGGATAGCCCCTACCGCCAGGTAATCCACAATCCAGTACTCTAGGATGCCAAGGGCCTCGTACTCAGCCAGTTTATAAAGATAATCATCGCGCCAGTTGGTTGAGCTAACCTCTACCGCCAGCTGAATCGGTTCCTCTAAAGCGGCATAGGCTTTGGGGTCAGCCGCCCAAACGGCTTTGTCAATCACGCTGACATCAGGAGTGCGGCCCTGCACCAGGCCATCATCGCGGCGGGTTTTAACCGAGGCAAACCGCGAGACCTTGTAATTCAGGCGATCGCGCTTGACCTGGTCTCGAAAAGCGTCGTAGATAAAATCGGCCACGTCATCATGGGCACGGGTCGCCATCAGCTGAACTCGCTCCCCATTGACCAATTCATAGCGATTGCCATCTTCAGGCGTTGTCTCCAGAAAATTTAGAAAGCTGAGTGGTGGTGCAATGGCTTGAGTCATGGTGACAAATGGCCCCAGCTAGGCAATGGCACAAAGTCCCTTTAGTTTAGCGCTATGGACCTAATAGATGCGGAAGGACAAGTCAATCAACGATGTGAGGTAGCTTTGCTGGGTGCGATGGCCCGAGGCCAATCTTTGGCCATCGTAGACCTAAAGCAGGTTT
>PYEQ01000391.1 GCA_003017785.1 filamentous cyanobacterium CCP5
CCGCCAATGGGTACGACGGGCTATGTTCCGCCAGTTGTGGCACCGCAGCCGCTGCCATCGGTCGCAGGCAACGGCGTACCGCCTACGGTTCCGGCCGTGACGCCGGTAACGCCCAATCTGTCAGGGCCCAATCTGTCGGCGCCGAATTCGTCGGCACCGAACCTCCGGGCTCCCACTCCCTACCGATCCAATCCCTACGGCCTACCCCCCAGCGGAACCGGGCCCCAGGGGTCCAGTTACCAGTCCCCCAGTGGCGTGGTTCCCGAGGCCAATGACTTCCTTACTCCCCGCACACCAGGGTCCTATGTGGGCGGCGGCTACATCAACACCTTCTCAGACCCGGCAGGGTATGTTGACTAGGCTTGAGACCTAGCCTCAGTCGTCAAAGTGCTGGACGATCGCTTCGGCAAATTCAGAGCATTTGAGGGGATCTGGGGATGGGGTCATCATCCGAGCGAGATCATAGGTTACCTGCTGGTTGGCGATCGCCGCGCCGATGCCCTTACGAATCAGGTCGGCGGCTTCCTGCCAGCCCATGTACTCCAGCATCATCACCCCGGAAAGAATTACCGAACCGGGGTTAATCCGGTCGAGGCCCGCGTGCTTGGGAGCAGTGCCGTGGGTAGCCTCAAAGACGGCGCAGGTATCACCGATGTTGGCCCCCGGACCCATGCCCAAGCCACCCACGATCGCCGCCGCCGCATCGGACAAATAGTCGCCGTTAAGGTTCATGGTCGCCAGAATCGAGTATTCATCCGGGCGGGTCTGGATCTGCTGGAAAATGCTGTCAGCGATGCGATCGTTGACCATAATTTTGGATTTCCACTGGCCGCTGCCGTGGGTAGCGCCGATGCTGGCAATGATGTCTTTCACTTCTTCACAGGCAGCGGCCTTTTTCTCCGGGGTGAGGGAATCGTAGCCAGGTTCTACCTGACGAGCATTGGCCTCAATGGAAATATCTGGGTTGGCCTCCAAATTGCTCAGCACCCAGGACTCCCGCTCGGTGATGCAGGCATCGCGAAACTCAGTGGTAGCCAGCTCGTAGCCCCAGTCGCGGAAAGCCCCCTCGGTGTATTTCATGATGTTGCCCTTGTGCACCAGGGTGACCTGTTGCTTGGCTGGAGGCAGCCTGAGGGCGTGCTTCATGGCCCGTCGTACCAGTCGCTGGGAGCCAGTCTTGCTAATCGGTTTAATGCCAATGCCCGCATCCAGGGGAATTTGCTTTTTGCCGTGCTCCGGAGTGCTGGGAATCAGGTCGTTATTGAGGTAGTCGATCAGCCGCTTAGCGTGGTCGGAGCCCTGCCGCCATTCGATGCCCAAATAGATATCCTCGGTATTTTCCCGATAGACAATCACGTCAAGCTTTTCTGGGCTTTTGTGGGGAGAAGGGGTACCCGCATAGTACTTACAGGGACGGACGCAGGCATAGAGGTCGTTGATCTGTCGCAGAGCCACATTGAGGGAGCGAATGCCTCCCCCCACGGGCGTCGTTAGCGGCCCCTTAATCGCAACTCCGTATTCGCGAATGGCAGTGAGAGTGTCTTCGGGGAGGTATTGAAAGGTGCCGTACTGCTCGCAGGCCTCGTCTCCCGCATAGACCTTAAACCAGCTAATCTGGCGGCGATCGCCATAGGCCTTAGCAACGGCGGCATCGAATACTCGCTGGGCCGCAGGCCAAATATCCACACCCGTGCCATCCCCCCGAATGAAAGGAATAATCGGGTTGTCAGGAACAACCGGCTCGCCATCTTTGAAGGTAATGCGTTCGCCGGTAGTGGGGGGCTGAATCTTTTCGTACATACAAAATCCGTGGATAATCGGTGGATAAAAACGGCCTGGGAGAAGGGAGGCAAACACGGTCTATTCCATATCGCCAGATATCGTCAAATTTAGCAATGGCTAACTGAACTTTTTGGCGAATCAGATTCTCCCAGCCTGGTGACCAGCCCCTTGACAGGCCTGATCACCAGTTATCTAGGCCCTTCATGGGCAGTTGCAAAAGGTAGAAATCTGGCTAAGAGAAAACTCCTGTAATGATTCACAGGAGCGGTGAGAACGTCAAACCTAAGGCATCGGGCTGAGAGTAGTTAGAGTCAGGCGGGCAAATTAAACCGTGGGATTCTAAGAGTTTCGCTACTATTTAGATCGCTCTGCTCATGTAGTAGTTACCCTGCAATTCCAGTGATGGGAAATCGCTGAATCAAGAAGTATGAAACGCGTACTCATTGTTGATGACGACATCACCCTCCAGACGGCCCTGACCCGCCGGTTGGAACTGCAAGGATTCGAGGTGCTCAACGCCATGAATGCGACGGAGGCACTGGAGCAATTTGCCCAAAACCCTCCTGATGTGGTGGTTTCCGACGTTTTAATGCCCGAAATCGATGGGTTTGAATTCTGTCGGCAGCTGCGATCAACCCCTTCAGGTCAGCTAGTGCCTTTTATCTTCCTATCCAGCCTAGGAGCAGTCGAAAGCCGCATCCATGGCCATGCCATTGGCGCTGACGACTACCTAGTCAAGCCCTTTCATCCCAAAGAGCTGATTGTTAAGATTCACAACCTGCTAGAGCGGCTTGAGCGCATCCACGGCGAGGTAGACCGATTGGTCAAGACGCTGCGATCGCAGCGTTCCCATGAGCCTGTGCCTAAAGCCCTACCCCTCACCCCAGCCGAAGAAAAAGTGTTTTGGGAAGTGATGCAGGGCTATACCAATAAGCAAATCGGCGAACGGCTGTTTATCAGTCCCCGCACCGTTCAAACCCACCTGAGTAATATTTTGTCCAAGCTGGAATTAGAAAATCGCGCCCAGCTAATTCGATACGCCTTTGAGCAGGGCTATCAGCTGCCAACCGACTCCAGCTGTGGCTAGTCCGAGGTTAGTTTTTGTAAGCTTAAACCGAAAAGTGAGCACAAAAGCCTATTCGGGGTTCCCATTCCCCTTTATGATCAAGGATGTAGCGGCTTAGTCGTGAGCTAGCTGTGGGTCTTAGCTGGACAGTCGGCTACTCCATCTGCCCTGAGCTCCGTTCATCATGAGTCGTTTCACAGCGCAATCCATCTCATCATCTATGGCTTCTGAGGACGAAATCCTGAACAATTTGCGATCGCAGCTTCAGGCGGAGTCCCTTAAAAAGCAGCTTTCTGCCGTCCATGAACTGGTCAGTCTGGGCGATGTTGGTATTGGCGTCCTCACAGACACCCTGGAGCAGCGCCAGAATCAGCCCCCCACCCTGCTAGATGGCAAGATTGTGCAGGTGCTCTATGCCACCCAGCAAGCAGACCTGCTGGAGTTTGTCTCTAGCCGCTGGCCCCAGGGCCGACTCCCGACACCCTCGGCAGCTGGAATTGACTACTCCCCTCTACAGGAGCTTCTGGCCCAGCAGGATTTTGAGGCCGCTGACCGGCTGACCCTCGAAAAGCTCTGCGAACTGGCTGGTCCGGGCGCCGTTAAGCGCAAGTGGCTCTACTTTACCGAGGTGTTCCAATTTCCAAATCAAGATCTGCTCACCTTGGATGCCCTGTGGTCCCTCTACAGCGAGGGGAAGTTTGGGTTTTCTCGCCAGCGTCAAATCTGGCAGGGCCTCGGCCAGGATTGGAATAAATTCTGGGTGCGAATTGCCTGGAAACAGGACAACGTCTGGACTCGCTATCCGAACGAGTTTATTTGGGATTTGAGCGCTCCCGACGGCCATCTGCCCCTTTCTAACCAGCTGCGGGGGGTGCGGGTAATGGACTCCCTGCTAAACCATCCCGTCTGGAGTGCAGACCGCTAAACCATGGGGCGTCAGCGTAAAAAATCTGAGCTGCCCACAAAAACTTGCCCAGTCTGTCAGCGGCCGTTTACCTGGCGCAAGAAATGGGCCGACTGCTGGGATGAGGTGAAATATTGCTCCGAACGCTGTCGGCGGCGACGCGGCTGACTGAAAAGTTCAAACTACTCGCAGGTTTGTCCCACGCTACGTCAACTGTAGGGGTCTTAACCCGAACTGACGTTAAAGATATTCAGAAAGGGGCTCTTCCCCGCCGTGGGTTTGTAGGGCCTGTTGCAGCAACGTGGCGTGATCCTCAAGAAAATCATCTCGGCTGATCAAAACGTAGTCTCCCACGGCAAAAAGCTGCTTTAAATCGGTGGGCTCTAGTTGATCGTAGGGGCTAGCGTTTTGCTGCCAGGCCGCGAATTCAGATCGGCGTAGTAGTGCCACATCTAGCTGTTTGGTGCTGATCAGGCTGGCCAGCCTAAAGCCGTCCCGGGCGCGGGTGACCATCGCCCTCGATTCAGGCAGTTCTTCGGCTAGGGTATGGGCGATCGCCCGCCCTAAATCGCAGGCTATCTCGTCCTCCCGATTCACCACAATGAATAAGTGGAGCCGACGGTACACCTTCCACTGGGGAAACGGGGTATGGCCCAGCAACGGCCAGAGGGCGATCGTCCCCATTCCCCCCTGTAAAAATTCCCGGCGATTCATTCGGCAGACACCTTAGCCACCTCAACTGAGCGAGACGTTGCGGGCTGATCAAAGATTGTCAGCGGCAACACCGCCGACACCAGGTAGTTAGGCACATCCACCAGCTGCCCAATGCGCAGATCCGCTGCCACGCTGGCCACTACGTAGGCCTGTTCCCGGGTCAGCCCGTGGTTTTCCACCAGATAGTCCACCATGTCGATTAGGGCGTTGCGGGCTGCTAAGGTCAAATCCTCTGACAGATTGCTCAGGGGCTCAATCACCTCGCTCTTGAGATAGGTGTAGTAGGGCGGAATCTCCCCGGCCTGCTTAATCGGAATCCCGGTAGTCGCATAGAACTCTTCTGGAGCCAAAGCCTTGAGCTGATCGCCCCCTTCAAACTGGGGAGACTTCACCTGGGCCCCTAGCCCTTCGCGAATAGCGGTACTGACCGTAACGGATGCCCCCATCTCGATCGCAGTCCCCGACACTTCCCCATCCCCCTG
>PYEQ01000392.1 GCA_003017785.1 filamentous cyanobacterium CCP5
GCATAGCCTGGTTGTAAGCAGCCACTAGAGCGCGGGGGGCAACATGGGCGTGGGGAAACAGCAAGGCCCCCGCGATCGCCTCGGGGCTCAGCAACGGCTCCCGCTCAACCGCCTCAGCCGCCGACAATCGCTGGGGGGCGATCGCAAACTTGTCGTAGCGGGCGGCGATGGCGTCGGCATCCGCCGCCGCCGGTATGGTCAGGATCAGGTCGATGTCTCGAAACGCCGTATCGGCTTCTAGCTCAGCGCTGAGCTGGCGGTGCTTGGCAATGCCCTCGGCATTGATCTGGGTAGTCAAAGGGGTCGTGCCCGACCAGTAGGGAATGCCGCCGTAGCTATAGCGGGTCGCACTCTCTGGCTCCAGGGCCTGCTCCAGAACGATCACGGATAGCCCCTGCTTAGCCAGCTCATAGCCCAGAGCGGCTCCGGCCAGACCATTGCCCACCACGATCCAGTCAAAACTTTCCATGGTTAATCGCCATCTAGGGATGAATCTGGTCCAAAATTACCCGCAGGCGATCGTAGTCGTCCTTGAGCAGCAGGCTGAGAGTGCGCCCCGCCTGCACCAGCCAGGGTCGTTCCAGCTGCCGGAGCTGATAGCAGGTGCGAATCACCGCCGCCACTAGCCCATCTACCGGGGCACCGTGGGTATCGAGCAGGGTGCGCAGAAAATCTAGGGATTCAGTGAACGCGATCACCTCCCCTGGATCGCAGCAATAGACCGCCTGGTGCACCTGGGGGGGACGGGGAGGCAGATGCTGATAGACCTGCCCCTCAGCCGTGCGAAAGCCGACGATAGCCACGCGAAACTCCGTCTTGAGCATGGCGAAAATTTGCGGCTGCTGCTCCCGTAAATCAGCCAGGGACAGCCCTAGGGCTCTGGCCCGATGGACTGAATCGATCGGACTGGTGGTGGCATGATAAACCACACCCAATATCTGATTACCCGACTCTTCGTCTGAGGCTTGTACCCAGCTACCGAACGGGGGCATCACCGGAAAGCTCAGATCCTCAGGATCTAAACATTGGGCTAAAAAATCGGTAGTGGCGGTTTCGATCACCTCAGCGATGTGGTCGCTGTGGCGCAATGGAGCAAACTGGGGCAGGGGCAAGCGCATGGGCTTTATAGGATAACCAGCGGTGGAGGTTTACTTCTTCCGGCGCTTAGAGGTATCCACCGGCTCGATTTCACCCATTTGAAAGGTCACTAAATGGTCCCAATTGCCGCCTTCAAACAGGACGGCTACCTTGCCATCGGAAATCCGCTGCACGAGACCTTGGAAGCCGTAGTAGGTGTCGTCAAGGTTGGTCACTTTGACCACAGAACCCGGAAAAATCATCGCTACATGCCTCAGCGTTGTGTCATATCTAAGCCTAACCCCTGTTTCGCCTGACAGAACAGGCTTTGGGAAATCGAATCAAGTTATGAGTCAGTAAATCGCAACCGATAGCGATACTTGGCTACCGACTCCACCACTCCCAGGGCAATGAAGTTGGTCAGCATCGCCGATCGCCCATAGCTGAGCCAGGGCAGAGGAATGCCGGTAACGGGGGCTAGGCCAATGGTCATGCCCACGTTTACGCCTACCTGGAAAACCAGCATCGCAAGTACTCCCACCGCCAGCAGGGAGCCGAAGTTGTCCTTAGCGTTTTGGGCAATCAGCACCAGCCGCAGGCAAATCAGCCAAAAGACGGCCAGAGTCACCATGGCTCCGATAAATCCCCATTCTTCGCCGATCGCCGAAAAGATGAAATCCGTATGCTGCTCCGGAATAAAGTTGCCCTGAGTCTGGCTGCCTTCCCCAAGTCCTTGTCCCCAGAGCCGTCCCGCCCCGATGCCAATCCGGGCCTGAATCAGATGGTAGCCGCCCCCCAGGGGATCCTTGTCGGGATCCAGGAAGAGTACCAGCCGGTCTTTTTGATAGTCTTGCAGGAGTCCCCAGAACAAGTCCCCCAGCTTGCCAGAAATTAAGGTGATGGCGGTGGCTAAGACGGTGGAGAACAGCCGCCAGGGCAGGGTAAACCAGGCCGTAACCCCCATCAGGAGACTCCAGATTAGCCAGCCCGGCAGGGTCAGATGGTAAAGAATCGCGGCCACCAGGGGGGATACCATCAGCACCAGCCAGCCGGGATTGACATTGGCCCAGTAGAGCATGCCGATGGTGATCGCCCCAAATACCAGGGACGTCCCCAAGTCAGGCTGAATAAACACCAGAGCCCAGGGGACAGCCGTCACCGCCAGCGATCGGGCCATGCTAGGCAGGGTCGAGGCATCGCGATCGCTCAGCATCGCCGCCAGGGTGATGATCATTCCCAGCTTGGCAAACTCCGAGGGCTGCACGTTAAAGCCGCCGATGGTAATCCAGCGCTGGGCCCCCAACCCCACGGTGCCAATAAAAATCACCGCTAGCAGAGACACATTCACCAGGCCATAAATGATCCAGCGCCAGCTGAGCAAATATTCGTAGCGCATGCGGGCGATCCACAGGGCTAAGACCAGGCCCACGGCTCCGGTGATCAGGTGGTTGACCGCAAACTCTGGCTCCCCCAGATTGCGCTGGGTGCTGCCGATCACGACGCTGCCAAAAATCACCAGGCCCACCGGCAGCAGTAGCAGCAGCCAGTCCAGATCCTGCCAGCCCTGGAGCAGCTGCCGCCACCATTTGACCACGGGCGGAGTCGTCTCAATCATGAGGCTAGGGCCATGACGGACACCCGGGCTGCCACCTGCTGGGCAATGGCATGGAGGGCCTGGGCCGAGGCAGAGTCCGGATGGCCCACCATAATCGGCTGGCCCTGATCGCCCCCTTCCCGCACGGCCATCTCTAGGGGAATGCAGCCCAGCAGCGGTACCCCTAACTCTTGGGCGGTGCGATCGCCGCCGCCGGAACCAAAGATGTCATAGCGGCGATCTGGCAGGTCGGGGGGAATGAAATAGCTCATGTTTTCCACGATGCCCAGCACCGGCACCTGGAGCTGCTGAAACATCCGTAGTCCCCGACGGGCATCGGATAGGGCCACCGGCTGGGGAGTGGTGACGATTACGGCTCCGGCCATGGGGACTGCCTGGGCCAGGGTCAGCTGGGCATCCCCGGTGCCGGGGGGCAAATCGACCACCAGATAATCTAGGTCTCCCCACTGCACCTGGTAGAGGAACTGCCGAATGATGCCGTTGAGCATGGGGCCGCGCCAGATCACCGGCTGGTCTCGATCAATCAAAAACCCCATGGACACCATCTTGACGCCGTAGTTAAAGGCGGGTTCCAGGGTTTCTCCCTGGCTGCCCTGCTGGACCACCACCTGGGCATCGTCCAGGCCCATCATGGCGGGGGCATTGGGGCCGTAGATGTCGGCATCGATCAGGCCCACTTTGGCTCCGGCCTGGGCCAGAGCAACAGCTAAATTGACGGCAACGGTGCTTTTGCCGACTCCGCCCTTACCGCTGGAAACCGCCACGATATTTTTGACCCCGGCAATCCCCTGACGATCGGGCAGGGATTTTTGCTGGGGGGTTTCGGCGGTTACCTCAACTGCGACGGAATCCACGCCCGGAAGGGTTTTAACCGCTTTCTCACAGTCTTCAACGATGAATTCACGCAGGGGGCAGGCCGGGGTGGTGAGCACCAGGGTAAAGCTGACGGCACCATCGGCGATCGCCACGTTGCGAATCATATTCAGCTCCACCAGGCTTTTTTGCAGCTCTGGATCTTGAACTGGCTTCAGGACTTCCAGGACGGACTCAGCGGTTAACGATTGACTCATGGGGATTAGACGCTCCATAGGAGCCGACATACAGGGGATGCAAACGCCAAGCAACGGAAAGAGTCGCGAAGGGGCGATTGGCATTCGCAATTCTACGGGATCAATCTTAATGGTTCTCGGCAGCCCTGTAGCGGAAACTCACTACCAGGCCTGGGACCGGGTCTTAGAAGCTTCCAGGGGATGGGGATGCTCAGCCGCCTGGGCCAGGGCAGACGCGACCCGAGCCGCATAGGGCTTCAACAGGGACCAGGCCAAAGGAGACAGCCAGCCCCGCAGGGTAATGGAATAGGAAATCTGGGTGCCGGCCAGGGTTGACTTGAACTGGTAAGTAACCCGCTCTTCTAGCCCTGGCACGGGAAAGACTCGAATCGTCAGCAGTTCCCCAGGCAGCACCCGCTCCACAAAAATCTTGACCGGCATCGGAAACAGCCGGGTAAAGGCACGATAGATCAGCCCTGGCTTAGGAATTAGGCCATTGGGGGCGTTAGTGCTGGTCAGCAGCGGATGCCAGGAAACATCCCGCAAATCCACGATGGTTTGCCACAGGGCCTCCACCGACGCGGTGCTGATGGCCCAGTAGGAGCGATCGAGCTGAGGCTGCTGCTGCAGCCAGCTGCAAAACGCTTGAAGCGGCCGGGGGAGGGATCGGGTCGTCAAATCCTTGCTCATTTGGGGACCCTCGCAGGTGCTGTCCAAAGTTAGGACTGGGATCAGTTCAGTTTAGAGCAGTTATCTAGTTCCGGGTAGGTAATGGACTGTAGCATTGTTTACCCAGACCATCCCAGCACCTCAAGAAAATTCGGGTTTCTCAATATTTGTTTGCGAATCGGTACTCGAGGCAGGATTCGCGATAGCCTATTAACCGAATTTGGCATTGGCCAGGGCCTTGGCCCCATTCCCCAGATAGCTTAGTTGAACCTGGGTTGGGAATGGTTGAAGGGATTCTCTGCTGCCAACCGCCAATGGTTCATCATTCAATTGGTCTAGATCTTCCGAGTTAGATTCATTCAGCTTTTATGACCCGTTCTCCTGTTTCCGATGCGACCGCTAAAGCCGCTCCACCCCCCGCTGATTCACGTGACCGCGTCCGAAAGGCGATGCAGGCTCTCCAGGACTCCATCTGCACCCGGCTAGAGCAGCTCGACGGGGAGGCTCACTTCC
>PYEQ01000393.1 GCA_003017785.1 filamentous cyanobacterium CCP5
GAGAAACCGCGCACCAATGTCGGCTGGAAAGGGTTGATCAACGATCCCCATCTAGATAACAGCTATGACATCAATACCGGTTTGCGTCTGGCCCGCAAGCTGCTGTTAGACCTGGCCCACATGGGCCTGCCCTCGGCCACTGAGCTGCTCGATCCGATTACTCCCCAGTACATTGCCGATGTCATCTCTTGGACGGCGATCGGGGCCCGCACCACCGAAAGCCAGACCCACCGGGAAATGGCGTCTGGGCTGTCCATGCCGATTGGCTTTAAGAACAATACTGACGGCAGCCTCCAGGCTGCTGCCAACGCCATGGTCGCGGCCAGCCGTCCCCATCATTTCCTGGGGATCAACCACAATGGCCTGGCTAGCATTGTCACCACCACTGGCAATCCCGACTGTCACCTGGTGCTGCGAGGGGGCAAAAGCGGTCCCAACTACGACGCCGAGAACGTCAATGCCGCGGCTGAGGAGCTGGCCCAGCTCAACCTCAACCCCCGGATCATGGTGGACTGTAGCCACGCCAACGCCAACAAAGATCACAACCGCCAGGTCACGGTGCTGGATAATCTCGCCGAGCAGATTCGCGGCGGTTCTCGCCATCTGCTGGGGGTGATGGTCGAAAGCCACATTCAGTCAGGCAAGCAGTCCATTCCCAAAAACCTGAGCCAGCTAGTCTACGGCCAGAGCATTACTGATGCCTGTGTCGATTTCACCACCACAGCAACCATGCTGCGAAAGCTGGCGGCTGCGGTAGAGCCATCTCTAGAAACTGTGTCGTAAAAAATCGGGGTAGCAGGATTTGAACCTACGACCTCTGCTTCCCGAAAGCAGCGCGCTACCAAACTGCGCTATACCCCGAATTGATTCGCCTTCCCAAAAGGCTCTATTTAGACTATCACAGACGGTCATCAACCCCGAGGTCTGCCAGGACTTCGGGGTTAACCTTTGTCCATCCTTGGGGGCTCGGTTTGTCCGGAACGGCGGCAAAATCTCAGAAGACTTGAATAGGGCCGTTGCTGCTGGATTTTCTCCGACCAAGCTCCATAGTCGGGCACTTTGGTCGGGAAATTGTTAAGTCGGGAATGGAAGAATCTTCTCCCAGGATGCTTTCAAAGGCCAGTGCAGTCAGCGGCAGGAACCCCGGAGTCGGACGCTTGAATATCGGACACTTGAATATCGGACACCTGAACAAGTGGCCGCTCCCCTCTGTAATCTGTCGGAAACGCCCCGTATAGTTTTCCGTAGCTAGGGTGATAACTGTGCTAATCAATTTTGCTGCCCCCGATCACGGCTTCAAATCGAATCAGGTCAATTTCAGACTCAGTGGTCAGGCTGTTCCCCGACCTCCAGTGGCGCGTAATTGGCGCGGCCTAGAGGGTGCGGGCCAAATTTTACCCTTTCACCAGCTCAGCCCCTATGAGCCCGTTGACACTCAGTTTTCGGCGTGGGGGCTTGAATTTGAAGGGGCGATCGCCCTGTATCCAAGCAATCCTAGCTTTGCTACAGCGTTTTCAGATTTGGTGTTAATGCCAGTGGTGTCGACCATTACCATCAAACTGCTCAAGCCTCTGCATTCCGCCAGTTTGCAGCTGCGAGGGCACCACGAGATTCGCCTGAAAGCCCTAGATGCCAGGGGAAACCCCGTTCCCCCCACCAAGACCTTCCACCGTCGCTATACAGAAGCCTCTAAGGCACCTCAGGAAACCATTAGCCTCAAGCTGCGCCGGGTCAGGACGCTGACCCTTCAGTCAAGTTCTCCATTTGTTTTAGAAGCCTTTAGCCTCTGATAAAAAATCCATTGGATTTTCCCCTAGGGCTAAGGGCTAAAGGCTAAGTAGCCGGTAAACTCGGAGCTAAGAAACTGCCCTCTACTCCCCTTCACCATGAACGCTTCCTCAGCTCCGATTCCGGCGATGCCCAAGCCCATCAAGTTTGGCACAGACGGCTGGCGCGGCATTATCGCCGCTGACTTCACCTTTGAGCGGGTGGCCCAGGTAGCTGCCGCTGCTGCCCAGGTCCTCCATCGGGTATTTGGTGAGCAAACCCAAAGCCGTACCGTAATTGTCGGCTACGATCGCCGGTTTTTGTCCCCGGAGTTTGCCCGCACGGCCGCCGAAGCCGTGCTGAAGCAAGGGTTTAATGTGAAGCTGTCCGAGGACTATGCTCCGACTCCGGCCTTTAGCTATGCCGCTAAGCATCAGGGAGCATTGGGGGCATTAGTGATTACGGCGAGCCATAATCCGGCCATCTATTCAGGCTTAAAAATCAAGGGAGCCTTCGGCGGGTCGGTTTCCCCAGAGGTCACCCAGCAGGTGGAAGTCCTGCTCACCAGTCCGGCGATCGCCAGCCCTGAACCCGGCACCCTCAGCCACTTCGACCCCTGGCCCGACTATTGTGCAGCCCTCACCTCTGCCGTAGATATCGAGGTCATTCGCTCCGCCCTAGACAGCGGTAAGGTGACCCTGTTTGCGGACGTCATGCATGGCGCGGCGGCTGGGGGCCTGCCCCGGCTGCTGGGGGGGGATCGAGTCCAGGAACTGAGATCGGTCGCAGACCCTCTGTTTGGCGGCGGTTCGCCGGAGCCCCTGCCAAAAAATATCAGGGGGTTCTTAGCAACCATTCGAGCTGCCCAGGCGCCGGGCCTCAAACTGGGGCTAGTGTTTGATGGAGACTGCGATCGCATCGCGGCGGCCGATGGCAATGGTAATTTCCTGAGCTCCCAGGTCTTGATTCCGATTTTGATCGACCACCTGGTTACCCGGCGCGGCTATGGGGGAGAAGTCGTCAAGACCATCAGCGGCTCTAATCTGATTCCAGCCCTGACCGAGAGCCTGGGACTGGCTCTCCATGAAACTCCCATCGGCTACAAGTACATCGCCGATCGCATGCAGGTGGCATCCGTGTTACTTGGGGGGGAAGAGTCCGGCGGGATCGGCTATGGCAACCACATTCCAGAACGAGATGCCTTGATGTCGGCCCTCTACGTTTTAGAGGCGGTCGCCATGGCCGGGCAGGATCTCAGCGACTACTATGCCTCCCTCCAGGCCAAAACCGGCTTCTATTCGGAATACGATCGCATCGATCTGCCTCTGGCCAACATGGAGGAGCGGGCTAAGCTGCTAGAACAGCTGCGAACCCAGCCGCCGCAGACGATTGCAGGCAAAGCCGTTACCGCCTGCCTAGCGATCGACGGCTACCGATTCACCCTGGAAGATGGCAGCTGGCTGCTAGTGCGCTTCAGCGGCACCGAGCCAGTCCTGCGGCTCTACAGCGAAGCCGCCAATCTCGAGGAAGTGCACAAGCACCTCCACTGGGCTAAAGACTGGGCCACCACGACGGTCAGAGACTCCCCCTGAAGGCCCATCGCCTGACCTCAGAAAAGGCTGATTACTTTTCCGCAGAGGAGACCAGCGGCTGAGACCAGACTCACGATCGCAGCGGCTCGTTGGCGGCTAAAACCCTGGGCAATCATCGGCTCCCAGGCCGGGGCTCCCAGGCTGGTCAGGCCCACGGCCAAGACGAGTAAACCAGCAAGATGCAGGGTGCTAAAGGCCACTACGATGCCGCCACCGCTATAGGCATCGGCTCCGTAAAATAGCCAGCCGACCAGCTGCACCAAGACAAAGACCATGCCGCCAACCCACAGGCTGTCCCTGAGGGCTTTCCAAGCACTCCATCCCAGCATCACCCTTAGGGTCAATAGCAAAGTGAGGGCAATCAGCCCCGCGGTAGCCAGGGTGACCACGGAAATCCCCGCGGCGTTGAAAACCGCGATCGCGGCAATGATCGGGATAAACCAGGTCAGGGCGTCGCCCCCCAGCCAGCAGAGGGAACTCAGCCAGGCGATCAGCCAGTTAAAGCCGCTAGCCTGATTGAGGGCTAGCAGCAGACCAAAGGTCCCAAACCCCAGCCATTCAAACAGCAGGGGTGCCCAGACTACTGGGGCTTGCCCAGGGCGGATCGCAGACAAACGGTTAAGCAGAGGCATCGCCGCGTCTGATCCGCTCAGAACGGTCGGGGAATCAGGATTGGGTGCCTGGTTTATCTGGGGATCGTTTGAAGAAGATGGGGACTCTTCGGGCGTCGCTTCTTCGGGGCAGATTTCTTCAAAGAATTCTTCTTCGGGGGGACGGAGCTGATAGAGGCTACCGTCGGGCAGTCTTGCCCCTGTGAGTATGGCCCCCTCCAAAATAGCTCCCTCCAGAACAGCAGCTTTTAGGTTGGCCCGCCGCAAATTGGCCCCGCGCAGGTTGGCCTGGGAGAGATTCGCTCCCTGCAAATCGGCCTGACGCAGATTGGCGCTGCTCAGGTCGGCCTGGGTCAGTATGGCTCCGCGCAGGTTGGCCTGATATAAAGCGATCCCGGCTAGATAGCGGCCGCTCAATCGGGCTCCTTGCAGATCGACAAAGCCAAAATCTCGCTTGCCCTCGGCGTATTGGCGCAGCAGCTCATTAACATCCATATCAGATCTGGAACCGCTCGACGTAGTCTTTAGCCTCTTTTAAGCTCAAGTTGAGCTCCGTTCTCACCAGCTTGATCGCCTCAAGCTGGTGATGCTGACTCAGCAGCAGCAGCACCCGACTATCTAGATCTGGTGCCGCCAGGGAGGGCTCTGGTCGAGGGGCAGAAACCGATCGACGGCGAAAGCCTGTCTGGTCTGGTGGTGGCGGCTGAAATCGCTGGGCCAGCCAGATACCAAAGCCAAAGGCCGCCAATCCTAAAATTCCCCAGGTCAAAACAGTCATGGCTGGTTCCTGCCTTGGGTTAGTACCCCTGCCGGATGTATTCCAAAATGCCGCTGGCGATCGCCTGGGCCATGCGTTCTCGCCAGGCTGGATCGGCCAGTTGCGGAGCATCCTGGGCACCGGTCACAAAGCCAACCTCAAGCAGGGTAGCGGGCATGGAGGTGCGG
>PYEQ01000394.1 GCA_003017785.1 filamentous cyanobacterium CCP5
TCAAGGGATGATCGAGGCGAACCTTGATCAGCTTTTCGCTAACGGCCAGGGCCACCAACCGCTGAGCCGCCTGGCGCGACACGTTCAGCTTGGTGGCAATTTCTTCCTGGGTGTTGCCTGCAATGTAGTAGAGCCAGGCAGCATGGGCTGCTTGATCGAGTTTACGATGGCCCTGCTGGGCCGGTCGCCGACCATCGCGCCGTTCACCATACAGTTCTGCCATCTCTTACCTCGAAGCTAACCACTATCTTAGTTTTGAGTTTTGAGTTCTGAGTTTTGAGTTCTGAGTTTTGAGTTCTGAGTTTTGAGTTCTGAGTTTTAAGTTCTGAGTTTTGAGTTCTGAGTTTTGAGTTGAAGAATTAAGAGCTCAAAACTCAAAACTTCCTCAAATCCTGATTTCAGAATAAAAACCGCTCTCCCGCGCATCTACCCAAAGACAGATTGAGCATATACTCAGGGAAATATTTTTTGCTCAAGTTTATTGCCCTCCCGTAATATCCAAATTGAAGCCGGTGATGTAGCTGGCCTCATCACTCATGAGAAAAGCAACCCCGTTAGCGACCTCTTCCAACTTCCCCAAACGCCGCATGGGTACCGAGTTGATCATTTGCTGCTCGACGGCCTTGGGGTCGGTATCAAAATACTGGGACCCGACCCCTGCCTGGAGTTCCGTCTGGCGGGTCCACATCAAGCCGGGCCCGATCAGGGACGGGGACAGGGCATTGACGCGAATGCCATAGGGAGCCAGGTCTTTGGCGGCGGTTTGGGTCATACCGATGACCGCGAACTTGGAGGCCGCGTAGGCCAGCATGTTGGGCGGGCCATCGACTCCGGCGTGGCTAGCCATGTTGACGATCGCCCCGCCACCCCCATCCCGCAACTTTTGAGCGGCTGCTTTCAACACGTGAAACACGCCCACCACGTTAATATCCATCACCTTTTGAAAATCGGCTTCCGGGTAATCGTCAGTTTTGGCGAAAGCGCCCTGATAGCCTGCGTTGTTGAAGACATAGTGAATCTGTCCGGTTGCCCTGACCGCCCATGAGAATGCCTGGGCTACGGCATCAGGACTCGTTACATCACAGCAAAGGGCGTGAACGGAACTGCCGTAATCCTTCAGCTCTTGAGCCGCTTCTTCTAGCTTGACTTCGTTAATATCCAGCAACACAATGCCTGCCCCATTTTTAGCGAACCGGTGGGCGGTAGCCTTGCCGATTTCTCCCGCTCCACCCGTAATCAGAATGGTTTTGCCCTGAAAGTTGTAGGTCGCATTGGCGCCCATATCACCTGCCTCGGAATCAAGAATTGTTGCGAATGCTACTGAACATCTCATTTTCGGGAAAGACCCCAGTAAGATTCCATTATTGAGCTTTTGCTCAAAATAAGAGCATAAAATCAAACTTTGTTTAAGTTACTGAGAAAGAGGAGCCGTGCGATGCGCCTATTTCGCCGCGCCAGGGGATATGCCAGGGGGCTGGTGGCATTCCTTGTTGGCCTGCTGCTGGTGCAGCTCGTCAATGCCTGTTCGGCAGGGCCACAAGCGGGCGGAAGAACCCGCTTAACCATTGCCACCGTCAACAATGGCGACATGGTGATCATGCAAAACCTGTCGAGCCGGTTTGAAGCCGACAACCCGGACATTGAGCTGAACTGGGTGGTGCTGGAAGAAAACATTCTGCGCCAGCGCACCACTACCGACGTGGCCAGTCAGGGCGGTCAATTCGACGTGCTGACCATTGGGTCTTATGAAACGCCCATCTGGGCTCGCCGGGGCTGGCTGCGATCGCTCGACGGGCTACCCGCTGAGTACGACGTGGACGACCTGCTCGACCCGATTCGTACCGGGCTTTCCTACGAAGACACTCTCTATGCGGTGCCTTTTTACGGGGAGAGTTCGATGCTGTACTACCGCACCGACCTGTTTGAAAAAGCCGGGATTACGGTACCCGAAAACCCCACCTATGAACAGGTGGGCGAGTGGGCCAAGCAGGTCAACGACCCGGCCAATGGCGTCTACGGTATTTGTCTGCGGGGTAAGCCAGGTTGGGGGGAAAACATGGGCTTTATTTCGACCCTGGTCAATACTTTCGGTGGGCGCTGGTTCGATATGGACTGGAACCCCACCATTAACACTCCCGCCTGGCAAAACGCGATCAGTTTCTACGTGGACCTCATGAACCAGTACGGGCCGCCCGGAGCTAGCTCCAATGGCTTCAACGAAAACCTGGCCCTGTTCTCCACGGGTAAGTGCGGCATGTGGGTCGATGCCACCGTCGCAGCCGGTCTGCTCTCCAATCCGGATGAATCGCAGGTAGCCGATCGCATTGGTTTCGCCCGGGCTCCGGTCGAGTCCTATGACAACGGCTCCAACTGGCTGTGGGCCTGGTCTTTAGCTATTCCGTCGACCTCCCAATCCCCTGAAGCCGCCGAGCGCTTCGTCGCCTGGGCCACGTCCAAGGAATATATCCAACTGGTGGCGGAGGAACATGGCTGGGTAGCCGCCCCTCCCGGCACCCGCAAGTCCACCTACGCCAATCCTGAGTATCAGGCGGCGGCTCCCTTTGCGGAGATCGTGCTGAACTCCATTCAGTCCGCCGACATCACCAATCCCTCCTCCGAACCGACCCCCTATAAGGGCATCCAGTACGTCGATATCCCTGAATTCCAGGCGATTGGCACCCAGGTCGGACAGCGCATGGCCGCCGCTTTAGCCGATAACCTGTCGGTCGATCAGGCGATCGAGAAGTCGCAGACCGTGGCCGAACGGTTCATGCGGCATACGGGGTATATCGAGTGATTTGGAAAGTTTTGAGTTTTGAGTTCTTAGTTTTGAGTTCTTGAATTCAAAACTCAACCTTCAACATTCAAAACTCAAAACTCCACTCAACACTCAAAACTAAACACTCAATACTCAAAACTAAACACTCAAAACTAAACACTCAACACTCAAAACTAAACACTCAAAACTTAAAACCAAGCACTCAAAACTCAAACATGACTTCCTCCGTAGTAACCCAACCCCAACAGCCGCCACCTAAGACACGATCGCGATCGCAAAAACGCATCCCGGCACTGTGGTTAGTGGCACCTTCCGTCGTTGCCCTGGTGCTGTGGATGGTGGTGCCGCTGGCGATGGCCATCTGGTTTGCCTTCCAGCGATATAACCTGCTCCAGCCGGAAAAGCGGGCCTTTGTAGGGTTTGAGAACTTTTCGTACATTCTCACCGACCCGGCCCTGTGGACCTCTATCGGCATCACGCTAGTGCTGGTGCTATCGGTACTGGTGATTACCATCGGCCTTGGCACGCTGCTGGCGGTGCTGTTTAACCAGGACTTTGCCGGCCGGGGCATCGCTCGGGTGCTGGCGATTTCGCCATTTTTCGTCATGCCCACAGTCAGTGCCCTGATCTGGAAAAACATGCTGATGCACCCGGTGAACGGGCTGTTTGCCCAAATCACCCGGGGCCTGGGTCTGGGGGCGATCGACTGGTTCACCGATTTGCCACTGATTGCGATCATCATCATCGTGTCGTGGGAGTGGCTGCCCTTTGCCCTGCTGATTTTGCTGACGGCGATCCAGTCCCTGGATGAGGATCAGATGGAAGCGGCCCGGATGGATGGCGCTAACGCCACGCAGCTATTTCGGTTTGTGGTGCTGCCCCACCTGAGTCGGGCGATCGCGGTGGTCGCCATGATCGAAACCATCTTCTTCCTGACTATCTTTGCGGAAATCTTCGTCACCACCGGGGGCGGTCCCGGACTGGCCACCACCAACCTGGCCTACTACATCTACCTGAAAGCGCTGCTGGAATTTGACGTGGGCGGAGCGTCGGCGGGCGGTTTAATTGCCGTCGTGCTGGCCAACATCGTGGCGATTTTCCTGATGCGTAGTGTTGCTCGTAATTTGGACACCTGATATGGCAAGTAATTCTTCTCCTCCCTGGTGGATCACCCTGCTGGGCTGGCTGGTGGCCTGCCTGCTGTTCTTCCCGATTTTCTGGATGTTCATCACCAGCTTTAAGACGGAAGTGGCGGCAGTGGCGACGCCCCCTCAGCTTTTCTTCCAACCGACCCTGGAAAACTACGTGGCCGTTCAGGAGCGGGCCTCCTATTTCAACTTTGCCTGGAACAGCGTAGTGATTTCCATTGGTGCCACTATTCTGGCGCTGCTGCTGGCGATTCCGGCGGCCTATGCCATGTCTTTCTTCCCGTCGAAGCGCACAAAGGGCACGCTGCTGTGGATGCTCTCGACCAAAATGCTGCCCGCGGTCGGGGTATTAGTCCCGATCTACATCCTGGCGCGGGAGACAGGATTGCTCGACACCCGCATCGGTCTGATCATTATTTACACGCTGATCAACCTGCCGATTGTGGTGTGGATGATCTATAGCTTCTTCAAAGAAGTGCCAAAGGAAATTCTGGAAGCCGATCGCATGGATGGGGCATCTACCTGGCAGGAAGTGGTGCATGTGCTGCTGCCCCTGGCGCTGCCGGGGATTGCTTCCACCGCGCTGCTGTCGATCATCTTGTCGTGGAATGAGGCCTTCTGGAGTCTGAACCTGACCACCTTTGATGCCGCCCCGCTGACGGCGTTCATTGCATCCTTCTCCAGTCCCCAGGGATTGTTCTGGGCCAAACTTTCCGCCGCTTCGACGATGGCGATCGCCCCCATTCTGATCTTTGGCTGGATCAGCCAGCGGCAGCTGGTCCGAGGTCTCACCTTTGGGGCCGTCAAGTAAATCATCCCCTCCTCGGAGGGGTGCCCGCAGGGCGGGGTGGGTCAAACCAGCGACACTCAAAACCCGTTACCAGTGGCGAGTCAGTTCTTTTAGGCCGAGATTAACCCACCCCTTGCCCCTCCCAGGAGGGGATGTCACCCCAGCTATCCAGAGC
>PYEQ01000395.1 GCA_003017785.1 filamentous cyanobacterium CCP5
GTGGTGGGCATTACCGCCGGGGGCACCACCCCCTACGTGCGGGGGGCGATCGCCGCTGCCCGCCAGCGGGGTGCAACCACGGTGTTTATCGCCTGCGTACCCGCCGACCAGGTGCCCATTGAGGCCGACATCGACATTCGCCTGCTGGTGGGGCCAGAGGTGCCCGACCCCCAGATGCAGGTGGTAGAACTGCTGCGCCGGGGCGCTGAAGAACAGATGCTGCGCCTGGAACCGGGCAATCTGCAACCCACCGTTGACCTGGCGATCTTCCCCGATCGCTGGCGTTGCTGGCTGGTGGGCCTCACCTTTGTTACCGGCAAACTGCTCAAGCGGGTGGTCAACGGGGGCATCACTATCGATTTGCCCGTGGGTCAGGCCGAGATTGAAATCTACGAAGTCGATCCGCTGCACATTCTGATTCCCAAACTACCGGACAGTGTGATCGATCGCCTGCGGGATGTCATTTTACAGCCGTTGCCCTTTCCCCATGACCCGATTGGCCCCGTGAGCCTGCCCAATGTCACGCTTCTGGGATTGCCCCTGGCCGCTCAGGGGGCTGGCGGGGAAGCCGTGTCGACGGTGAGTCCCCGGCGATCGCAGCCAGTCCCCGATGCCCTACCGGATCTCAGCAGTCGGGTAGGCAGCCTGCAATTTCTGGCCCGTACCGCTGACCTCTTTCAGTTTCGGCAGGGGTTGCTAGACCATATAGACCTGATCCGCCCGCTGATCTGTCAGTTTTTCCCGCAGTTTGTCACCACCCAGCTCGTGGGCATCGCCACCACCGATAGCTGCGGCAAATTCCACAGCGCCTTCTCCCGGGGCTGTCATAACCCCGACGTGCCCGATCTCTACTTCAAGGCGAAGCAGCGGGTGTTCCCCTTCCTGGCATCGTTTACTCTCTATGCCCCTACCCCAGTGGCCTGCCACACCTACTGGAACTATGTGTCAGGCACGGAGGTAACTCTGTTTACCACCAGCCCCTTTGCCATTACCAGTGTGCCCTGTCCCCCGGTGGTTGCGCCGAAGAACTGGGTGCTGTTTATGGCCGTGGGCAATACCCCCCTCAGCCAAATCCGGGGCGCTAGCGAAAGCCTGCAACCCACCACCAATGCCACCAATATTGGCCTGACTGCCAGCGGCGCACCCTGGGGAGGGCTGCTGCGGCCCCGACTGGAATTTGACAACAGCCTGCGGCAAGACCTGGGGGTGAAATACTATCAGGTATCCTACCGTCAGGGCACCAGTGGCGCATTTCAGCCCCTAACCGGGGAGGTGCATCGCCACTACACCCATGTGGTGAACGCTGACCTGGTACTAGAGGTGTATCCCCTGGGGCCAAAGGTGGTGAATGGGGTAGCCAATCTGTTTGAGATTCCGCCTGCGCTGCCTCCCATTGGCCAGTGGAGCATTCCCGATGCGGTGGAAAACATCACCAGCGCCAAATTCCCCACCCAGGATATTGCCCCGGTGGGCCAGGAAGGCCTGTACCAGCTCAAGGTAGAGCTGTTTGATGGCAATGGTCAGGCGGTCAACCCGGCGGCTCTGGGCATTAAGTACCGGGTGCCCGATGTCGCCGATCTCAACGGCACCATCACCACCGATGATGCTGCCACCCTGGGGCTAGTGAGCGGCGACAGCCTGGTGCTGACCCTGCATGTGGATAACAACCCCTGCACGGCAGCGATCGCGCCTCCCACCCTCAACGGCATCGCCGCCAACGACTGCGGTGTGCTGGAATATGCCGAAGCCAGCCCCGGCTCCGTCACCCTGGGTTACATGGCCTCCCATCCCCACGGGTTTGCCACCTACAGCTTTGGCCTCGTGCGGGGAGCCACGCCCCTGACTCCGCCTACGGTCACAGGGCAGCCGGTGGGCGGCGGCAGTTTCTCCATTACCCAGGGGGTCAACACCCTGCTGTCGGCTCAATGCCCCATTGCCGGGTTCTCAGAAAACCTGCATGTAGCCGCCACGGCGATAGACGGCTGGCAGCGCCTCAGCGACTATGACCGCAGTGCGGTGCGGGCCTTTGTGCTGGCCCCGCCGATGACTTCCGATAGCTAAATCTGACGACTATGGTCACGTTGGTTAAGACACCCAGAAGCCCTAAAGACGTTTGAAGGTTTGAACGTTCAAACCTTCATCTAGGAACTGTCTTAACCAACATGGCGATAGCTCTAAATCTGGCGACTAAATCTGGTCTCTATTGCCTGCGGGCGAGGGGTATTCGATGGCTTTCAAGATTGATGTGATTCGCCCGGATGATCTGCTGAATCTGCACATCGAAGGAATCAATTTGCGGGTAGATACGACCAGCGGAGAGCAAGCAATCGCCGCGATCGAAAATCCCCAGCAGCCCGCCTATCTGGTGGTGCAGTTTCCGCCCCAGGCCATTGCTGAGGAAGCCTTTTTTGAAAATGGCTTTCCTGACCCCAAAGGCATTGAAGACCAACCCACAAAAGACCGAGTCCAGCACGACATCGACCTCAAACTTAAACAACCGGCATTGCCTGGCCTCAAGCCCCCCGGAAAAAATGTGGCGGTGCGGCTGGGGGGGCCATCGCAGCTGGTGTTTCGGGTGCCGGATGGGGTGCAGATTCCCTTCACCCTGGCGGGGTTACTGGACTGGTCGGGGCTAGATCTGGTGGTGTCGCCAGGGGCCGATGTGGCTGCCGATGCTCCCCTACCCAGAGGCGATCTGGCGATTCGCGCCCCCAACCCGCTGGAAACCGCCATTGAACTGCCCTACCGGCTGCATATTTCCCCTAATCACAGTGCCGTTTGGGAGCATGCGATCGCGGTGGTCACCCATCAGGGTCGAGCTGAGCTGTGGCACACGCGCCTGGGACATCGGGGTCAAGACGGGGTTCTACACCCGGCCAATCACACCCAGCCCTTACCCCTGCGAGCCATCTGGTCCCCAGACTACGACCCCAGCCAGACGATTCCGTCCCCCGGAACTTTCGGGAAGCTGGGAGCCTTAGGGGCCATGTCTCCCGCCGATCGCCACCAGATTGTGGTGCTGACCTCGGCCTTTAGCAGCTACGCCAAAAATATCTACCAGGCCTATGTGCCTCAGCCCTTTTACGCCAGCCAGCTGATGCTGTCGCCCCTCGGGGGCTGGCTGCGCTCGGTGGGAGCCTGGAACCCGCCCTATAAAATCAAGCCTCAGCGCACCCTGCCCCCCCGTCGCTGGGACGAGGTCTTGAACCTGAAGCTGCTGTTTGAAAACAGCAACGGCGATCGCCAGGAGGTGCCTTCCCGACGACCGGGCGATCGGGTACTGGGCCGAGCCGCCGTTGGGGCGGCCTCAGAGGTAGCAACGCCGCCCGTCAGCCGTATACCCGTTCCAGAGCCCCCACCGACCCGCCCAACACCCTCTCCGGTTGCGCCTACCAGTACCCCTCCCGGTGTAGCGACCCAGGCCAACACGTTGGCCAATCCTTTAGCGCTGGAGCAGCTAATTGACCTGGGGAATTTAGAGGTGAGCGATCGCCCCATCGACCTGTCCAGTATCTTTCTAGAGCCCAAGTATGAACTGGGAGATCAGCTCGACTTGTCCCAGTGGGTGCATGTGGCCTCCCAGGGGCGCGACCACTATGTGCGGATTGTCTACGAAGGCCGATTCAAATCCCTGGGCCATCGGGGGGCACTGATCAAAGTCACCGAGCGGCGGTTTGAAAAGGCCCCCAATAGCTCCGCCCCGGTGGCTTACCTGCGGCAGTACATGTACGTGGTCGTGCGCGAACCCCTGAAGGACTACCCCCAGGAGGGGCTCCCCCACGATGGGCGCGGCATGCCCCTGAAGCAGATTCGCCTGACTACCCTGGTGACGCCGAAGATTGATTTTCCCTACCTGGCTCCCTCCCTGGTACCGGGTAGCGATCGCTCTTTTTGGGTTCAGGTGGGCGGCCAAGACTTTCGCTTCCACGCCGTGGGCACCGACATTGCAGGCAACCAGGTCGATTTCACCATTCCCCTGATTTTTGTACCCAATAGCGAAACCGCCGTCGGCATGGCAAACATTGAGGCGGAGTACAACCAACCCGCCAACAGCCAGCGGCGGCAGGCCCTGGTGCCGGGACAGCGGGTGGCCTTTGCGGCCCCCAGCGGCGACGGCAAAGACAACACCAGTTTTGCCACCCAATCCCTCAACTTCATCAACGAGGGGGCAGGCAGCAAGACCGCCTTCTTTAGCCCCAGGCTGTTTAAGGCCGAGGTGCGAATTCCGGCGGTGGAGCAGCTGGTGGGAGCCAATACCCTCAGCTCGATTCAACTGCTGTCGGACTATGTGACCGGGGGCGGGTTTGAGAATGCTGCCAACGCCACCGGGGCCTTTGCCCAAATTGTTAAAGAAACCGCCGCCGGAGTACTGGAAACCGCCGTTGCCGGAGTGAATTTCTCCGCCGAGCAGGCGGGGGGCTTTGCCACCCCCAACCTTGATATCACCACCCTGACCCGCAAGCTGGGGCCGTTGGGGGGCAAAGTCGCCGATGCCCTGGCGGATAGCTTTGACCCAGCGGCGGTGTTTGGCAAAGGACTGGCCAAAATCTTTGGAGCCTTTGACCTGGCCGATTTAATTTCGGCTGGGGGCAGCGCCGAGAAAAATGCCCCCAAAATGCAGATGCGCCGGGAAGGAACCCGTGCGATCGCTGAGCTGGACTGGAAACCCAAAGTCGAAACCATCGACCTGGTAATCATCAAGTTCACCCCCCACCTGGATACGGTGTTCGACGTCCACGGGGTGTTTAAAAAGAGCCTGGTAGGGCCAGCCAACGACGACTTTCGCCTCACCGGCACCCTCAACCACTTCGAGATTTTCTTTCTCAAGGTGGTGCAGATCAACTTTGATCTGTTCAGTTTTACCGCCCAGAGCGGCCA
>PYEQ01000396.1 GCA_003017785.1 filamentous cyanobacterium CCP5
AGATGTGTATAAGAGACAGTATCGATACGACATAGAAACTGGGATGTCAATTCCCGTCATTAACAGCACTCAGACGAGCTTGAAGGGAATTTCAGGCTCAATGATTGTATGGGAGCGGTTCTTTCCGGCAACGCAAGAGCGAGATGTATCTTACGCAATGGTAGGAGAAACTAGTCAGACGATCGCCCAAAACACAGACTACGATGACTTTGCACCTCTGATTTCTGGCTCAAATATTGTCTTCACGCGGAATCAGCTTTCAGGCGATGCAGAGGATGGGCTGTACTTATTTAATACGCAAACACAATCCTTAAAACGCTTGAGCAACAATGCTTCGGATGGGGCAACGAGCATTTCTGGGTCAAATGTGGTGTGGCAACGATCGAATGGCAGTCAGTCCAGCATTTTCTTCTACAATGGCTCTTTGGATAAGACAGTGCCCCTGACGAGTGACTCACTGAACCATCGGAATCCTGCTGTTTCTGGAGCAAATGTTGTCTGGCAAAGCGGTTTTGGGGAAAGTGCAAACCAACTGTTTTTCTACAATGGCAACAGCACGAGCGATCGGTTTAATTTCCGTGTTAGTGATGGATCGCTATCGGCAAATAGCACCTTCAACATCAATATTCGTAATTAAGAGTCAACCCATTGTGAATTCAGGGAATAGCCACTACTGCCCCTGTGCTCCTCCCAAACGGCGATTAAAAAACCGGGGCATGACCCCGGCTTCTCAGGTCTGCATCGTTTTGATTCAACAGCCGTCTGGCCCGCAGAAAGTATGCGCGTACAGTACCTCCGCATCACAAATATAAGCAATGCCCGCATAATCGTTGAAAAACTTCATTGCGATCTGATCCGCAATATCCTCAGCCATATCCCGATCCGGGGTGAGCACCTCGAACTTGATATTCGCCTGGGTGTCGGAAACGTTGGGTTGTCCCGACGATCGCACGTTGCGACTGCCTTTACCACCAGTTTCCAAAACCGTATACCCGGTCGCTCCGGCTTCTTCGATGATCTTGGCGATCTTTTTCAGCAGAATCTTTTCCGTGACGATGACAAGCTTTTTGGCTGGCTTAGCCATGTTAGTTACCTCCTTACACATATATTCATTGAACTACTTGGTCGCTGGGTCAGGGGAGCACCGGCAGACCATGCCCCATCTAGGATCAGCCGCCCATCAGTGCCTGGGCAAGCCCGACGAAGAGCGGAATGCACAATGCGATCGCAACCGGCGTGCCGATGGCTGTGGACGCGCCAATGTAGGCGGAGGGATTGGCCGACGGGATACCGGCTCGTAAAGTGGGCGGCCCTGAAATATCTGAACTGGAGGCGGCAATGACAGCCAGAAGCGCGACACCACCAGCACTGAACCCCGTAGCGTAGTGGGCAATCATGCCGAGACCGAAGGCGATAAACCCATGCAGAAATGGTGCCACCACGGCATATAGGGCGTACCACTGGGCCACCTTGCGTAGCTCGTTGAGTCTTGCCCAGGCCTCCATACCCATGATCAGCATCAGGATTGAAAGCAGTCCGCGGAAGAGGGGATCGTAGAAGCTCTCGTAGACACTTTCGGGTTGGGTTAGGATGCCCAGTGCAAGACCAAGTAGCAGTGCCGATAGGGCAGATCCCTGGAGGCTTTCCTTCACGATGGGCCATATCTCGACCTGATTGTTTGAAATACCACGCTTCTGGCTGAGATACTCCTGCCTGGTTGCAGGATACTCCTGCTCGCTGGGAGACCCACCTGCGACACTGGAAGATCCACCTGCGGTACTAAAAGACGCACCTACGGTACTGAGAGACGCGCCTACACTGGGAGATACGCCTGCGGTACTGAAAGATGCGCCTGTGACACTGGAGTATTTGTTGCGCTTCTTGCTGGTATAAATGCTGGCCACGACGATCGCCGTCACCAGCGCTGGGATATCCATAAAGGGATAGAGTGCGCCGGCCCAGGCCTCATATTCCATGCCTTGTGCTTCCAGCACCGTTATGCCAGCGACCATAGTAGAACCACTCACAGCACCGAACAAGCCCGCCGTCGCAACAGCATCCACGACTTTGATGCCTGGCAGCTTGGCAAACGTGTAGCGCCCGATGAGTACGATCAAGATCCCCGTTACCACAGCGAACAGCGCGGGCAGCAGCATCTCCGCCAGACTAGCATTGCGAATTGCCATGCCGCCGGTCAGTCCGACTTTGATGAGCAGCATGAAAACGATGAACTTATAGATCGCATCTGGAATTTGCAGTTGGCTACCGAAAGCGGCAATAACGATACCGCCAATCAGAAAGCCAAGCGTCGGAGACTGCAACTGTGCCCCGAAATTCGTCAAAAAATCGGACAAGAAATCCACGAGTACCTCCTTCCGCCTCCTTTTACGAGGGGTGATTATTGTGATAAGTGAGCTTTAAAGAGTTGAAGAAAGTAAGGGTGAAGCGGTTCACCCCTACATCACAGGTGTTAGGCGAGAACCTATCGCCAGGGTATTCAGAGATAGTCGCTCTCCAAACGGGGCTAGAAGATAATAGCTGTCCTGCACCACCTTCCATAGATTTAGATCTATCAATATCTAAATCTTCATGCATTTAAGTCTATACCTGAAATGGGCAGATTTTTGCGCTCTCTGACGCGGATTTGAAACGCAATGTCAAATTCAAACCATAAGTTTTTCTTTTGTTTGACGATCCTTTCAATCCACTTGCAATGCGGGTGACTCTGCTGGTGGGGGCGGTTCTAAGGAGGGACTATAGCGAGCGATGTTAATCCAAATTACTGAAAGCAGTAAACCTACACCGCAACCGATCAAGAAGATCCAACCGTGGGAGGGTTCTAAAACACAGAGCAGGCGGCGATTACTGCCATACACCTGCACGACCCACCCCTCATCCGTATCCAACTTTAGCTGTGACTGCCTCGATTCAAATTTACTCATGGTTTTTGCTCCATGCTGGTTGTGTGTATCGCTTATGGGCAAGCGGCCTATATCGAACGGAATACCTGCCGAAAGCCTACCTGGGTGATGTGTGTAGCGGCTTCAGGACAGTGGTTGTGTCTTTAAGCTGCTTTCGCTGAATTTAATAGATTCAAGTCTATGATTTAAGCGAATTTCATAACTTAAAGTTTATGCAATACCTGGCTAACAAGCAGCATTCTATTGCCTCAAACTTGCCGAATTCTTCGATAAGCGAAACTTATAATTTGAGCCTGCTGGGCGATACCGCACTTAGTTCCTGTGAGCCTTCGTTGATTCTGGTGCTTGCCTCGGATTAGGATGGCGACGACTTTTCCTTCGCTGTCGTAATCCAAAATGAGATGATCGCTAATGGCATTGGTGACGGCGATCGGCTATGACATTATCTTTGATGCTCCCAGTCCACCAGAAGAAGGGCAGAAAAACCAACCTTCCGATCCGATCGCGGATGCCCACTCCACAGGGAAGAGGAAGTTGGATAATACGATTCTGCTATTTCAGCTTGTCCCCTTTTTCCCATAAGATAGTGAGTTGCTGTTTATTTTTCTCAACTCACTTCCCCTGAACCATGACAAAGCACTACCGCATCACTCTGCTACCTGGCGATGGCATTGGCCCAGAAATTATCACCGTTGCCGTTTCGGTGCTGAAGCGGGTAGGGGAACAGTTGGATATCCAGTTTGAATTCAAAGAGGCATTGGTCGGAGGAGCCGCGATCGATGCGACGGGTAATCCTTTACCGGACGAAACCCTGGACACCTGCAAAGACAGCGATGCCGTCCTGCTAGCAGCGATCGGTGGGTATAAGTGGGATACATTGCCCAGTCATCAGCGTCCAGAACGAGGATTATTGGGACTGCGGGCAGGATTAGGGCTGTTTGCTAACCTGCGTCCGGCAAAGATTTTGCCCCAGTTAGTTGATGCATCTTCCCTGAAGCGAGACATTGTGGAAGGCGTAGACATTATGGTGGTGCGCGAGTTGACAGGCGGCATTTACTTTGGGCAACCCAGAGGCATTTTTGAGGCGGAAGGCGGCGAAAAGCGCGGTGTCAATACAATGGTTTACACCGATAGTGAGGTCGATCGGATTGGGCGCGTGGCGTTTGAGATTGCCCGAAAGCGAGACAATCGGCTTTGTTCCGTCGATAAATCCAATGTGCTGGAAGTTTCCCAGCTTTGGCGCGATCGGATGACTGCCCTTGCCGCAGACTATCCCGATGTGGAGCTTTCCCATTTATATGTCGATAATGCCGCGATGCAACTGCTGCGCTATCCTAAGCAGTTTGACACGATTGTGACAGGCAACCTGTTTGGGGATATTCTCTCTGATGCGGCTGCTATGCTGACGGGCAGTATTGGGATGTTGCCCTCCGCCAGCTTAGGAGCTTCTGGTCCTGGTGTATTTGAACCTGTGCATGGGTCTGCCCCCGACATTGCCGGACAGGACAAAGCCAACCCGATCGCCCAGGTGCTCAGTGCCGCCATGATGCTGAAGTATGGGTTGAACGAACCTGAAGCGGCCGATCGGATTGAGCAAAGTGTGATGCAGGTGCTAGATGAGGGCTACCGCACGGGCGATATCATGTCTCCTGGAATGAAAGCAGTGGGGTGTCAGGCGATGGGCGAGGCGTTATTGGCGGCATTGGGGTAGAAACTGGGAAATTATGCAAGAAATTGTGTAAAAATTCTTTTATCTCTTGCTGTAGGAAAATAAATCGTCTAGAGTCTAGCAGTGAGAACTTAAGAAAAACGAATGACCTATTCTTCCAAGTCTGAGGCTAGACCCTCGATCGCATCAACCCCTGTTGAAC
>PYEQ01000397.1 GCA_003017785.1 filamentous cyanobacterium CCP5
GTGCCCAACATGCGCAAAAAGGACGAGTCGCTCTCGCGCTACCCAGAGTTTGCGGACTACAGGGCGCGATCGGGGCTGCTGCTGCCGCAGCTGTTTAGGGGTGCTGATGCTCAAATATCTTCCACCGGGCAACCGCAGCTGGAGGATTAACCGACTTCAAACGCTTTGCAGTAAAGCCTGCTGGTTTTGCAGGATTTGTCTAGCAAAGGCAAGCTTTGCCTGCAGGTCGGCATCGGCGATCGCCTCTAAAAAGCGTCGGGTATAGCGCCCCGCCTTGGCATCCCAGATATCGCCCCCCTGCCAGCCTTCAGCGATCAGCGTATCGGTAATGCTACGAATGGTGTTGGCCCCGTACTGCACCTGCTCTGGCAGCGTGTTCACCTGTTCTAGGGCCACCCGATTGACCGGGGCAATGCCCAAACCGCTCTCCCCATCGGCTAAACGAGGCTCATCGTGGACGGCATAGAGGGCCGCCAAAATGGGTTTATGGATTCCCGCCCGCGCCGCTTCGATCAGATAGTAGTAGTTGCGCTGGTCAGGTGCCAGTGGGGTCATGGCTGTCTCCAAATGACTTTCACAGTTTAGGACGTATGCACCAATTTCAAACGCTTTCCAGCGATTCTTTTGCGGCGATCGCAGCACAAATTCGCCTGGTTGCCACCGACGTGGACGGCACCTTAACCCAGGCGGGGAAATTTTCGCCACGGCTACTGCAAACCCTGGAAGCCCTCCAAACTGCCGGAATGCCGGTCATCCTGGTAACTGGACGATCGGCGGGCTGGGTCAGCGCCCTGGTGAACTATCTACCGGTGGCGGGGGCGATCGCTGAAAACGGCTGCCTCTACTTTCCCAAGGCCGACGCTGAGCCGGCTTTTCTCACCCCCATCGACGACATCGCGGCCCACCGCCAAGCCCTGGAGGCGATGTTTGCCACCCTCCAGCAAACAATCCCCTACCTCCAGCCCGCCACTGATAACCCCTATCGCCTCACCGACTGGACGTTTGATGTTGCGGGTTTATCTCAAGCCGACATCGACGCCTGCGCCGCTGCCTGCCTAGACGCTGGCTGGGGCTTTACTTACAGCAATGTCCAGGGCCACATCAAGCCCCGGTTCGACAAGGCCGATGGTCTGCTGGTGGTGTTGCGGCGGGTTTTTCCCGAGGGGCGATTAGAACAGGGGCTTACCGTGGGCGACAGCCCCAATGACCAACCCCTGTTTAATCGGGAGATTTTTGCCCATTCGGTGGGGGTGGCTAACGTGAGGGAATATGGCGATCGCATGGAGCATTTCCCGGCCTATATAGCGGAGCGATCGGAGGTTGCCGGGTTTGGAGAACTCTGCCAGCAGCTGTTGAACGGGCCGTTATAAAAAGTATAGGGAGTCGCTCACCCTCCGGTCGGCCACCTTGGGCGATCTAAAAAATGGCAAAAATAGGGCAAAGCCGCTCCCTAGGTGATAGATAGGTTGCGAGTCAACGGCTAATTTGTAGTACAAAGCCTGGCAAGAAAAAGCATTTACCCATAAGGCATTGCTCCTTTGGAGAGTTCTTCCCCAGGAAATCCTGTAATACAATAGAGAATACATGCTGTATCTGCCCCAGGCTGGGGCCCTACAACCTGTCTACCCTTTGGAGGTGTCGAGTCTAATGCCAACCCTATCCCGCGTATCGACCACTGATATGGAGGTCACCAGCATCCGCCTGGAGCGAGACCTCAAGGAAAAGCTCAAGTCCCTCGCAGGCAGTCAGGGCTATCAGGCGTTGATCCGGGAAGTGCTTTGGAAATACGTGGGTCAGGCATCAGCAGACACCCCCCCGCAGCTCGAAACCAGCGACATTCGCGCCAGTTTAGAGGCCGTGGCCCAGCGAGAAGAACGCTGCGCCCTCACTGGCAAGCCCATTCAGCCCCAAGAATCGATGCTGCTCGGGCTCACCCGGCAGGGCGTGCTGGTCCCCCTCAGCCTGGGTAGCCTAGCAGGCTGATTGTTTTATCTTTAGCTGGCGAGAATTAACTGGGTGCAAGGTTTCTCCATGGATTTCGGCTGCTGGGAAATACCCGATATTTCCTGAAGCCTGACGCGATCGCAGTCCTAAACCAGGGGTCTGCCCTGAGGCAATGGTTTTAGCTCCCGCCATGGCAACACATCTGGGTCAGCCAAACATAATTGTGATCTCCGATCGAAGCGGGCGTCTGGGCAACAAGCTCAATCTATTAGCCCATTTCGTTGCCTTCTCCTTAGAGCACGACATTCCCATTATGTTTCCGGCCTTTGCGCCCTACGGACACCTGTTTGAGGTCACCCAGGGGAACCCCCTCTGTCGCATTCCCCATCCGCCGACCGAGCCCAATCCGGCTTGGCTGGCAAAACCCCTGCTGAGCATAGGCCAATTACCGGTATTCTCCGGCCTAATCCCCCAGACCACCAGCGTATTCGCCACTCACAAGCGAGCCTACTGCGATTTATCCCAGCCCCCATCCGTCCAGCGATTGCTCTCTAACCAAGTCGTCTTTGCCCACGGCTACTTTTTTCGCCATTTCGAAGGAGTCAGGCGACACGCTGCCGCTATCCGTCAGCTGCTCTCCCCCGTCCAAGCCTATAGAACCGCTGCCGCCGCCCTGATCGAGGCAGCCCGAGGGAGGGGTACTACGGTAGTTGGCATCCACATTCGCCACGGTGACTACATGGGCTGGCAAAAGGGCCAGCATTTTTTCACCCTCGAGCAGTACCGCTCCATCATGGCGTCTTTACCAAAAGTATTGAGGCAACGCCAGCTGCTGTATGTCGTGTCTTCAGATGCGCCTTGGACCCGCGAAGACTTTCCTGGCCTTCAGGTGACTATGGCTGATCGAGAACCGATCATTGCCATGCTCTGTCTCAGCCTTTGCGACTACATAGTAGGGCCCAAAAGCTCCTTTAATCGCTGGGCTTCTTTCTATGGCAATGTGCCCCTATATACCATCAGGGATCCTGAACAAGCCATTCATCTAGCAGATTTTGACGTCAACTATCTGGATGATCGACAGGCCATTTACTACGACTGAGGGTCCAAGCCAGAACCCGACAGTTCGTCTAAAGCGACCCCTCTAGTTCAGAATAAACGAGGAATCCCCCCGTTGTGCCCATGCCTCTCCCCCATGTCACCGTCATCCTGGCCATGAGCGCCGATGGCAAGATCGCTGATGCCCAGCGCTCTGCGGCGCGATTTTCCTCTGATCACGATTTGGCCCACCTCGAAGCCGAAATCGCCGAGGCCGATGCGGTACTCATGGGGGCAGAAACGCTGCGGGCCTATGGGACAACGTTACCGGTGCGGCATCCGGACCTGATCGACCAGCGGCGACGGCGGGAGCAGGCCAGCCAGCCAGTGCAGATTATTTGCTCCGCTTCTGGCAGCCTGCCTCGGGACCTAGCTTTTTTTCGGCAGCCGGTGCCCCGGGGGCTGTTGACGACCCCGGCCGGGGCATCCCTGTGGCGGCAGGAATTTGACTATATCTGGCCCCTGAATGCCTGGCACTGGCCAGATATTCTCCAGAGCCTGGGCAAATATGGAATTGAGCGGCTGGCCCTGCTGGGCGGAGGGGAACTGGTGGCAGCCCTGGTGGCGGCAGACTGTGTGGATGAGCTGGTGCTGACGGTATGTCCGCTGCTGCTGGGAGGAAAGATGGCTCCGACGCCGATGGATGGGGAAGGATTTTGGGCCGATCAGGCCCCACGGCTGGTTCTCTGTAGCGTAGACACCTTTGACCAGGAGGTGCGGCTGCGCTACCGGCTGCAGCGGTCGGGAAATTCCATTACGCTAGGGAATAATCAGCCCTGACTTCCCTGCGTTTCCATGGTTCACGCTCCCAAGACCCAGTATTCGGTTACCTGGATTCGCCACATTGAGGAGGTGCCACAGCCAGACTGGGACGCCCTGGCCATGCCGCTAAATACACCATTTTTGGAATGGGCCTGGCTGCACAACATGGAGCGATCGGGCAGCGCCGTGGCCAATGCAGGCTGGCTGCCCACGCACCTGACCGTCTGGCGCGATCGCCAGCTGGTCGGAGCGGCTCCCCTTTACCTCAAGGGTCACAGCTACGGGGAGTTTGTATTTGATCACCAGTGGGCAGATTTGGCTGGTCGCCTGGGCCTGAGCTACTATCCAAAGCTGCTGGGAATGTCGCCGTTTACCCCAGCGGAGGGCTACCGCTTTTTGACGGCCCCCGATGAGGATGAGGCTACGATTACCGAGGTGATGGTGGCGGCGATCGATGAGTTTTGCGATCGCAACCACATTTGCGGGGCCCATTTTCTCTATGTCGATCCCCAGTGGCAGCAGCTGATGGAAAATCTGGGCTTTCACAAATGGCTGCACCACAGCTACATCTGGCAGAACCAGGGATTTCAGAGCTTTGATGACTACCTGGCCATGTTCAACGCCAACCAGCGCCGCAACATCAAGCGGGAACGCAAGTCCGTTGACAAGGCCGGCCTGGAAATGCGAGCGATCGCTGGAGAGGCGGTCACTCGCCATCTCTGCCGCCGTATGTACGACTTCTACAGCGACACCTGCGACAAGTTTGGCTGGTGGGGCAGCAAATACCTGAGCCGCAAATTCTTTACGCTGCTGCACCACGACTATCGCCACCGCATGGTATTTTTTGCCGCCTACGGCGAAGACGACAGCGACCCAGTTGGCATGTCGTTTTGCCTCACCAAGGGCGATCGCCTCTATGGTCGCTACTGGGGCTCCACAATGGACTTCAACAACCTACACTTCAACGCTTGCTACTACGCGCCGATTGAGTGGGCGATCGCCAACGGCATCACCTCATTT
>PYEQ01000398.1 GCA_003017785.1 filamentous cyanobacterium CCP5
CCGCCAATCTGCCGGTATCTTCCATCACCACAAATGAATTGTTACGATCCAGGCATGCAGGAAATCGAACGCTATGCCGTGTCGCCGGATCTGTTGCGCGCATTCGTGGCGGTGGCGCAGCACCGCAACCTGACCCGGGCCGCGGAAGGGCTGGGCCGCACCCAGTCGGCGGTCAGCGTGCAGCTGCGGCGCCTGGAGGGCCGGCTCGGCGCGCGGCTGTTCCGGCGCGAGGCACGGGGCATGACCCTCACGGCGGACGGCCTGCGCCTGCTGCCGGCGGCGGAGCGCGTGCTGCGCGACCTGGAGCGGATCGGCGCCATGTTCCGGACCACACTGGCCGGACCGATCCGGGTCGGCATCCCGGACGATTACGGCACCGCGATGCTGCAGCGCATCCTGCGCCGCTTCGCCGACCGCCATCCGGAAGTGGAGGTGACCGTCCGCTGCGGCTTCAGCCCCACCTTCCCGCGCGCCGTCCGGGACGGCGACCTGGACCTGGCCGTCCATGCCTGCGCCCCCGACGAAGCCGCCGAGCCGGTGTTCGAGGAGGCGATGCCCGGCCAGTACTTCAACACCGCGGCGGTGATCGACGCCGACGGCCGCTACCTGGGCAAGTTCCGCAAGATCCACATCCCCAACATCCCGGACTTCCACGAAAAGCTGTTCTTCGCGCCGGGCGACCTGGGCTATCCGGTGTTCGAGACCGCGTTCTGCCGCCTCGGCGTCTATATCTGCTACGACCGGCACTTTCCGGAAGGCTGGCGGCAGCTGGCGCTGAACGGCGCGGAGCTGGTGATGAACCCCTCCGCCACCGGCCGCGGCCTGTCCGACCATCTGTGGGAGCTGGAGCAGCCGGCGGCGGCGATCGCCAACGGAATCTTACAGCACATCCAGCAATTAGTTTGAAACCGCTCACAAATTCCAGCAACAAAGCACCCCCCCTTACCCCAATCCCAACCAACTCCTCCATCCGTGAATTGAACTCGATCCCCTCAAACTCCCTCTAATCTCAAGCATCCGTTGCCAAAAAGAGCAGCCCCACCAGTTACCGAACGGTTGACTAGATGAGGCTGGAGACGCAGTTAGGAGGTATCTACGTATTAGGTTAAATGGATAAAACCCGATCGGTTTCTCTTTTAATAAGTTCTTAAGCTATGCGCCGAAAAAGTTGATAAATTACACCGAATATGAATCAAGTTTTAAATATTGGAGTTGCAGAAGCTACTTTTAGTAAGAATTTAGTAATTTAAACTACATTGCTTTCATACTCAACTAGATTTACTAGCAGCAGACGATATTACGTAAAACCAGCCATCAAAAACAGCCAAGACTTACGCAAAGCCTTCAATTGTAGGGTGGGCGCTGCCCACCTTACGCTAAATCTGGAGGTATGAAACAGAGCTTGCGTAAGTTCTGACGGCAATAATCAATTAAATAATTCAATGAACATTTGTATTTTCCGTTACTTAATGATGGTTAGAGCTAGCATGATTTTCTGCCATCGGTTGTTGATTGACCGGGCATCGTGAACGCAGATTCTAACCCTATCAATATCCTCAACTTGTGTTGAAGAATATGAATTAATCTGGCTCTTGTTTACCTTTTCGAGGGTTGTTTCGATCGCCATCCTTTGCTTGAGCTCGATACCAGCGTCGCCACTCTGCCGAACTGCGAATCGTCAGCCACAAAAGCAGCAGGGCGATCAGTCCTCCTTGCTGAGGGGCATCAAAGGCTAGCAGCACCAGCGACACGCATAGGAAATCCTGGACGAAAACAACCCATAACGGCAGTCCGCGCAGTCGATAAAACCAACCGATTTGGACAAGCTGCAACACGGATGCCAGTAGCCCGCCAACAATGCCCAAAATCCAACTCATCCAGGCTTCCATTTGGGCAGTGCGAGCAACGGTGATCCCCACGATCGCCCCTACGACTGGGCTACCCACCACCTGAACAAGCTGCAAGACTCGCTGCCCTAACCGCTCCTTAGACAAAAACAATTCCGCCAGTGACCAACTGACCAACACACCCAAGACAACTTGGGGATGAATTTGGGACAGAATTGGCACATTTGCCCACAAATCATCACTGTATAACAAGCCAATCAGCAGCAAAGGTAGCGCAATTCGCATACTTGCCGCAGCAGACAAAGAGAGAGCGGCCAAAACCTCGATCATGGCTTGATGACTCTTAATTACTCGCCGTAACGATTTTTTTAAGTTTTCGTCTACGTGTCTTACCGTCTAAAGTAGACCGATCTTGAAAGTTCTACAATAGCAAATCGTCTGAACCTGCGACTGGCGAGGTAATGATGACCGGATCTTGAAACAGTGGCACTGTAAACGTTACCGTTGACCCCAGCCCTTCTCCCATACTGAAGAAATTCACCACTCCGCCCATCGTTTCAACTAGTTTTTGCGAAATGGCCAGCCCTAGCCCCGTCCCGCCATACTGCCGAGTGCGTGATCCATCAATCTGGCTAAACGATTGGAACAATTTATCCTGCTTTTCCAGCGATACGCCAATTCCTGTATCGGCAACGCTGATTTTGACCATACCTGGTTTTTCTTCATCCTGATCGATTGCCGTCTTGGGCAAAATTTCGGCCGTAATGATGATTTCCCCTTCGTGAGTAAACTTAATGGCATTACTCACCAAATTCAGCATCACTTGCAGTAACCGCTGATAGTTGCCATACAAAATCACCTCATCACGAGTGGCCGGAATCCGAATTTCAAACGCTAGATTTTTCTGTTGGGCTTGGGGTCGGGTAAAGTTTTCAACCGCCGTCAGCAAATCATCTAACCGAATCGGGTTGAGTTCAAGCTGCATCTTGCCCGCCTCAATTTTGGCGATATCCAAGATGTCGTTGATGATATTCAGCAGATGAATAGCTGAGTGGTGAGCCTCTTCAATGAACTGTTTTTGCTCTTCGGGGTCATCCGCCATACCGTCAATGATCAGCTTCAGGAAACCAATCATGCCGTTTAGCGGTGTTCGCAACTCATGGGAAGTATTAGCGAGAAATTCACTCTTGCGGCGAGAGGCGGCTTCCGCTTGCTGGCGGGCCTCTTCCAATTCGCGATGCTGCTGAACCAAGTTTTCATTGGCTTGCTGTAGCTCTGAGGCTAGGCTCCGAGTTTCCTCTAGCAACGTGGAATAGGCAACCCCTGTACCCACCTGATCTGCAATTTCCATTAACAGATCGATCTCAATATCGTTCCACAGGCGCGATCGATCGAGTTGGTGCAGCACAATCAACCCATTCGGCTGGTCTTTGTAAGTTGTCACAATCACCAGCACAGAGATCGGCGGTTCATCTGGGTCGGTTTCAATCGAGTCTGAGGCAATCGGTCTGAGGGTATCTAATGCTTGCTTTAAGTAAGGAGCATCGTCTAGGCATACTTCAGCATCTAAAAGAGATTTGAGGGGAGGTTGACGATATTCTGCAACAACCTTCAGCGTTGTGTCATCGGGCTGGTAAGGGCAAACAAAACAGCGACTCAACCGCAGGGCTTCCCCCAGTCCATCAACGGTTTTCTGCCAAATGGTTTCCAGGTCTAAGCTGCGTCGAATGTCCCAAATGACTTGAGTCAGACGCTTCTGAGGAGTTGTTTGCTGCTCCCTTGGCAAATGTGCCCTTGGATGAATTGCAACCCTCGCCACATCTAAAGCCTGCTCCCTGGAAGCCCCATACATAAACTGCCCCGTAACCACGATCGTTGTGGCCGTACCATGAGGCATCAAAATTGGGCTAACGATGAGATCAAAAACAAAGTAGCGATTTGCCAATACAAACGCATACTCAAACTGCACCGGAACCAGCGAGTCAATGACCTGGCGGACTCGCTCTAAGTATTGCGGAAACAGAACGGGTGCAAACACCTGATTCATGGGTTGACCAATCAGATGCTCTAGACACAGCTCGTATTGCTCTGCTTCTCGCCAGTAAAACGACAAATAGTGCCCTACCCCGTCTTGGATAAAGGCCAAGTCCCGCCCAGGAAATGACAGAAAACTATCAAACCGCGAGGGAGATGCCGAATTCGCTGGCTCAGTTGTGGAAAGTGGGAGATCGCTAGGCACAGTCATCAGCGTAGAACTGCAAACTGCAAGGTGGAAGGATTGATGTTCCAAGACCCTGACTTTATTTAAGATCGATGAAAGCAGATGCAATGAGTGTGACTATCTAGAACATATGTCTAGATTAAGTCATCAAACCCAGAATTCCCGTTTTTCTACGATAGGCAGACAATTCTTGAAAAAAGATATCTTAAGAATGTTAATAAAACAAATCTTAAAATATTCCGGCTATCCTCAACGTATGCATCGTGCTTCTGGACTAATCATTCCATTCCCCTTTGGGCGGAACCGGAGGATTTGGGCGCAGAGTACGAGTCAGATCATCATCCCGACGACCGCTGCCCCCTAGCCACTGTCGCACTGCAACCTCAATCACTTTACTGGGGTCACTGGTCAAGTGACGGATTTGCTCTAGCAGATCAGCATCAATTTGGATGGAAACATCTACTTTACCGGGCTTCGGCTGAACTCCAGGATCATTCATGTCAATTTATGCGCTTCAAGAGCGATCGCTAACAACAAAAAGTTTAGAAACCAAAAGTACGAAAACCAGATACGAGAGAAAGCCGGACAACACCGCACTGAGCCTGCCCAGCTATTTAAAAATACTGCTTCGGGGCAAAGTCCCCAAATACATTAAACATCATTGACCTTGGGAGTGGGGCTGTCTCTTATACACATCT
>PYEQ01000019.1 GCA_003017785.1 filamentous cyanobacterium CCP5
GCCCGTTCATCGGTCAGCACCCGAGCGTCATAGGCAGATAGCCCAAATTCTTCCTCGTAGCGGACCCGCAGCTGAGCCGGGAGGTCAGGCAAATCCGCCTGCCAGGCGGATTTTTGCTCGGGGCTGACTTCGATGGGCGGCAGATCCGGCTCCGGGAAGTAGCGGTAGTCGCTGGAGCCTTCCTTAGAGCGCATGGAGATGGTGCGCTGGCTGCCCTCTTCCCACAGGCGAGTTTCTTGAGCGATCGCCTCCCCCGCTTCAATGGCTTTGATCTGGCGGGCAATCTCATGGTCGATCGCTTTCTGAATCGCGCTAAAGGAGTTCATGTTCTTGATCTCCACCTTGGTGCCAAATTTTTCTTGGCCCACCGGGCGCACGGAAATATTCACATCACAGCGCAGGGATCCCTCCTGCATATTGCCATCGCTGATGCCCAAGTAGCGGACGATGCGGCGCAGCTCCTGAGCATATTCAGCCGCTTCCTGACCGGAGCGCAGATCGGGCTCGGAAACAATTTCGATGAGAGGGACGCCAGCCCGGTTGTAGTCCACCAGGGAATAGGTGGAGCCAGAGAGGCGATCGCTACCGGCATGGACCAGCTTGCCCGCATCTTCTTCCATATGCAGGCGGGTGATGCCGATGCGCTTGCGAGTGGACTCTTTAGTTTGCGGATCCACCAGCTCAATTTCCAGCCAGCCGTGCTCAGCGATGGGCAGGTCATACTGGGAAATTTGATAGTTCTTGGGCAGGTCGGGATAGAAATACTGCTTGCGATCGAACTTGCTATAAGGGGCGATTTCGCAATTAAGGGCTAGCCCCGCTTTGACGGCGTATTCCAACACCTTTTCGTTGAGCACCGGCAGGACTCCCGGCATCCCCAACACGATGGGATCCACGTGGGTGTTGGGGTCGCTACCAAACTCGGTGGAGGCAGGGGAAAAAATCTTGGTTTCGGTGCAGAGCTGACAGTGGGTTTCCAGACCGATGATCGCTTCGTATTCGGTTTTGGTTTTGGCAGGGTTGGCCGCAGTGGTCATGGAAATGTCTCCCGTGCGATCGCATGAACTCGAATATTCTAACCCCCGATCCAAAGCCAGGATCGGGGGTGCAGGTGGTTAGACGGTTACCTAGCAATGGGTGATGATCAGTGCAGTTCTAGATCCCGTAGCTTGCCTATGGACAGAACTCTACCTCTTCTAGACTGAAACCCAGGTTTAGTTGCTGGCTTGGCTTCCAGCGGCCATCGCCTCTTCAACCCAGGAGTCAAAAATTTCTTGGTTCTCGGCTACCCAGGCCTCAGCATGACCGCGAATATCTTCAGGGGAGTCTTCTCCTTCTCGCATCAGCAGATTTTCGGCGCTGACATCGTCAATGGGAATCTGGGCCAGCTCAAATAACTTCGCCGCAGCCGGATTGTTGTCATAGAACTCCTGGTTGGCCAGAATGACTTCCTGATCAACGGCGAAACCTAGGTTTTTGCCATCGACGGTGGTATCTGCTTCAGCGACATCCCCCTGTTCCTCCGGTAGAGAGGTATAGGGCACCTCTAGCCAGGTGACGTCTTCGCCTTCTTCCAGCACGCCGCTGACCCACAGTGGCGTCCAGGTGTAGAACAGCACGGGTTCGCCCTGCTCGTAGCGGGTAATGGTGTCAGCCATCAGAGCAAAGTACTGCCCCTGATTGTGTTCTACTGTGTCTCGCAGGCCATACTCATCGAGCTGATGCTCGATCACCAGCTCACAGCCCCAGCCGGGGTTGCAGCCGGTGAGGTCAGCTTTACCGTTGCCGTTGGTGTCAAATAGGGCCGCAATTTCCGGATCTTTCAGCTGCTCAATGCTGGTGATGCCGTATTCTTCGGCGGTGGCCAGGTCAATTTTGTAGCCCTGCAGCACGTTGGGAATAAAGGTGCCGGTGCGCTCTAGGGCGTCGTCCCCACCGCTGTTTTCGAAAAAGTCCTGGTGGAGCTGCTGCCAGTGGGCCGCCGTGTAGTCGATGCCGCCGTTGCCAATATCCACGTGCATGGTGGCGTATTCCAGCTCTTTGCCATCCTCAACGGTGTAGCCCAGTTCTTCTAGGCCCAGGTTGACGACTTCCGTTTGAAATAGTTCTTCAAGCACGGAATACGCTGGCGTCACACTGACCCCTTCTCCCGGTAGGGCAGCCGTGTCTGTTCCTGCTTCAGTATCGGTGGTAGCCTGCTGGCCAGAATTACAGGCGGCCAGACCGGCGATCGCAATTGAACTGGCGATCAATCCTACGCCCTTGGTCCAGGGGCTGATCTTTGACTCAGTAGAAAACATGAATTCTCTCAATTACAATTCTTCTCGCTTTTGTCGCTTAAGCGACTGAAAATTTAAATCTTTTATGGGTTTACACGGGGTTTCATTATAGCGATTCCCCTAAACGGCCCCTTTACTGCACCCGTGCAGAGCGATCGCGGCCCAATAGACCCTTCACCCAACCAATCGGTCCCCGCTCTTGCCAGGTGAGCCCGTCCTGGGGCGGTTTGCCGATCGCTTGAGTAATTCGATCCAGAACGATCGCAATCAGCACAATGCCCAAGCCCCCGACAGCAGCCAGACCCACGTCCAGCCGACCAATGCCTCGGTTCACCATCTGGCCTAACCCCTCTACCGCAATCAGGGAGGCAATCACCACCATGGACAGGGCCAGCATGATTGACTGGTTCACCCCCGCCAGGATTGTCGGCATCGCCAGCGGCACCTGCACATCCCACAGCATTTGGCGGGGGGTCGAACCAAAAGCCAGGGCTGCCTCTACCGCGTCCTTAGACACACCGCGAATGCCGATATTAGTCAGGCGAATCAGGGGCGGCACCGCAAAGATAAAGGTGACAATCACTCCCGGCACCTTGCCGGTGCCAAACAGCATCACCACCGGCACCAGATAAACGAATGCTGGCAGGGTCTGCATCGCATCCAGACCGGGGCGGATGAAGCTTTCGACCCTGCGACTCCGGGCAGCGGCAATGCCCAGAGGCAGGCCGACGATGACACACAGCACCACCGCCGTCATAACCAGGGCCAGGGTAACCATAGAGGCCTCCCAAGCGCCGATTAGGCCCACCAGCATCAGGGCAACAAAGGTGAAAATGGCCAGGCCTCGCCCCGCCACCTGCCAGGCCAGCAGCACCAGTCCGGCAATGAAAAGAATGGCGGGAATCGCCCGAAAAATGCTTTCAATGCCGTCAAGAATAAAGCTGATCGGGACTCGAACCGCCTGGAAAAACCAGCGGAAGTTGGCCACTAACCAGTCCACAAAGGCAGCAATCCAGTCCCCAACCGGGACGATTTCAGTTGACTGGTTAAAAAACAACCAGTTGAAAAAATCAGTAATCATCGGTATTCACTTTTCAAAAGCTGAGCAATGGCAGCAGCTATGAGACCAGCTGCTGACTAGTTGCGTGGCGATGGGCTGCTGATGCCTGCCTGTCGTTCTGGGGAGCAGCACTGATGCCCGCAAAAATATCCGTGGGCTCAATCATGCCCTCGAACTTTCCCCCATCATTGACCACAGCTAGGGGAATCCCGTCCTGGGCTATGGAGAACACCTGTTCTAGGTTCATATCTGCCTGGACCCGAGGAAAGTCAGTGATCATCACCTGATGAACATCCTGAACCCCTCGACCCACAGCTGCTTCTAGCTCATCACGCACCAGCAGGCCCACCGGCTTGCCGTCGGTGATGACAAACATATGGTGACGACTGAGATCCTGCATGTCTTCTAGGGCCAGCCGGGCTGAACCGCGCTGGAGAGAAAACTGCTGTTCGCTGCGCATGATTGCACCGGTAGTCAGCACCTGGGCCCGGTTTACATCCAGCGTGAACTCGCGAATGTAGTCATCGGCGGGATTAGTAACAATTTCCTGGGGGGTGCCCACCTGCACCATGTAGCCATCTTTCATGATGGCGACGCGATCGCCAATCTTCAGCGACTCTTGAATGTCGTGGCTGATAAAGATAATCGTCTTCTGCAGATCCCGCTGTAGGCGGATCAGCTCCTCCTGCATCCCCCGGCGAATCAGCGGATCGAGGGCACCAAAGGCCTCATCCATCAGTAAAATCGGCGCATCAGTGGCCAAGGCACGAGCCAGTCCCACCCGCTGCTGCATACCGCCGCTGAGGGCAGAAGGCAGGTAGTCAGCCCACTGCCGGAGTCCAACGACTTCTAAAGTATCTAATGCCTTCTGGCGTCGTACATCAGCATCGATTCCCCGCACCTCTAAGCCGTATTGCACATTGTCGAGCACTGACTTGTGGGGAAACAGGCCAAAACGTTGGAATACCATGGAAATTTTGGTGCGGCGAATTTCCCGTAAGCGTTCCTTGCTGACTTTAACGATATCCTCGTCGTCGATGTAAACATGACCGCTGGTGGGATCAATTAGACGGTTAATACAGCGCACCAGAGTGGACTTGCCTGAGCCTGAAAGGCCCATGATCACAAACAGTTCGCCTTCATTAATGCTCAAAGAAACATCTGCAACGCCGAGGACATTGCCGGTCGCCCCTAAGATCTCGTCCCGGTTGCCGCCTTCTCGAAATAAATGCAGGGCATGCTGGGGATTTTCGCCATATATTTTGACCAGATTCTCAATACGAACCTTTGGTCGTAAATTGATCATTTCTTCGCTCCATAGAAATGCGGCAGATGGGGTGCTCAATAGCTTTGTTGCGGTGCCAGTCTGCCCTGCTAGACCTCCCGAATTTCGCAATATCCAGGGATTTGTACATCTACAGGATACAGAACTCTGTCGAATGCCAGAGCTAGGGCAACCCAGAAGTCCGGACGCTTTCGATGGAAAAATAGATGGTTTTTTTAAGAATTAAGGGCTATCCGGTGGATTATTTGAAGTCAATTTGCGAGAGAATTTGCGGTAGTGAATTTTTACAAAGCCGTTAATCTGGTTGTCTATGTCAGAGTCTCCGCCCCCACCATCGACGCCTGCCCTGCCCTTTGACGTGGCCGGCTATGTCGAAGCCGTATCGGCTGCCATTGGCTTGCCCATTCCAGAGGAAACTCGAGATGGGGTAATCGACAACTTCGAGAGAATCTGGCAAGTAGCGCGCCCCGTGGTGGAGTTTCCCCTACCTGACGATCTAGAAACAGCCCCCACGTTTGAACCATGAGCAATTTTGCTGATATCTCCAGCCTGGCCAACACAGTGCGCCAGGGAGATCGGACCGCTAGGGCAGTTGTAGAACAGCACCTAGCCCAAATTAAGGAGCACGATACCCGTCTGAACTGTTTTACGACGGTAACAGCGGAATCAGCCCTCAAGCAGGCTGACCAGATTGATCGGGCGATCGCCGCGGGGCAAAACCCAGGCCCTTTAGCTGGGGTCCCCTTTGCCGTCAAAAATCTCTTCGACCTCGAAGGAATGGTCACCTTAGCAGGCTCGAAGATCAACCGCGAAGAGACCCCAGCCACCCAGGATGCCACCCTAGTCGCTCGGCTGAAGCAAGCCGGAGGAATCTGCCTGGGGGCGCTCAACATGGATGAATACGCCTATGGCTTTGTCACCATCAATCACTACTACGGCAGTACTCCCAATCCCCATGATCACAGCCGCATGTCCGGGGGGTCTTCGGGCGGGTCAGCCGCAGCAGTAGCGGCGGGGCTAGTGCCTCTGACCCTGGGGTCTGATACCAACGGATCAATTCGGGTACCCGCTTCATTCTGCGGTGTCTACGGGTTGAAGCCCACCTATGGACGCCTATCCCGGCGGGGTGCCTATCTATTTGCAGCCAGCTTTGACCACGTCGGGCCCTTTGCTCGCACCCCAGGGGATTTGGCGATCGCCTACGACGCCATGCAGGGGCCTGATCCGGCCGATCCAGTCTGTAGCGATCGCCCGGCTGAGCCGGTCTTGCCCACCCTCGACCAGGGGCTCGACGGCATTCGCCTGGCCATGGCCGGAGACCACTTCGCCACTGGCATGGACAGCACCGTCGCGGCGGCCGTCGATCGAGTACAAACAGCTCTCCAAATCAGCGACCAGGTGACTATTCCCGAAGCCGCCCGAGCCCGGGCTGCCGCCTTTATCATCACCGCCTCTGAGGGCAGCCAGCTGCACCTAGCGCGGCTCCAGACCCGACCGATGGACTTTGACCCGGCCACCCGCGATCGCTTTCTAGCCGGAGCCCTGATTCCAGGGAGCTGGTACATTCAAGCCCAGCGCTTCCGTCGCTGGTACCGCGATCAGGTGCGGCGGCTATTCGAGTCAGTGGATGTAATTGTGGCACCGACTACCCCCTGCGTAGCGCCTCCGCTGGATCAAACCACCCTCGACGTTGATGGAGTTACCGTGCCGTTAAGGGCCAATCTCGGCCTCTATACCCAGCCCCTGTCCTTCATTGGCCTACCGATTGTTTCAGTGCCGGTGCACCAGCCAGGTTCCCTACCTGCTGGAGTCCAGCTAATCGCGGCTCCCTATCAGGAAGCCAAGCTGCTGCGGGTTGCGGCTTACCTAGAAAAGCAGGGGATTACCAGTGCTCCCATCGCCCCATTCTGAAAACTAGACTCTCGCGGTAGGCTACTACTGTCCCAAACGGTTGCGAACCATGGCAGATGCGCTCACCGCCAAGACAGTTGTCGAAAACATTGCACAGGCGTTTGTTGCGATCGAACAAAAGCAAGCAGAACTTGAGCGATTGCCCGGCAATGGGTACGATACAGAGCCCGTTTGTGAGATCCATGAATCTCTGATCAGCCTTTGCGAGGCAGTCAAGGATCTGCTCAATGGCGAAGGCAATGGAGTCGAAGCTCTCGTCCAAGACGTCGATCGGATCGCCGATTTTTGCCGCCAAAAACGCGACATCGCAACAGATCCGACCTGGGCAGTTGATCCGGCCAAAGCCCGACGGGATCTCTACAAGGCTTTGCGAGACATTGAAGATGCCATCGACGATTTTGCCCTAAGCCAGTCCCAACGGAATGGGCCTAGCAGCATAACCGGGGAAAGGGATCAACCTCTCAACGCTCAAATCAATCAGCTACGATCGCAACTTGATCAAAGTAAGCAGCTAATTACCTCCATTAACTCGGATAAATCTAGCCGCTCCCACCTGTTGAATGCTCTGCACGATTTGGTCGCTAGCCTATACAGAATCGAAGATCTCATTGATGAGATTGGGCCATCTAAAGCCAATAATCGCTACCAGGTATCTGCCCATCGGCTCAACTCTTTAGTTGAACAAATCAAATTCATCGTTAGGCACTGTGAGCCTAAAGCCGAGAGCATGGCCGAATTACTTTTAAAGCAAACTGCCCAAATCGATCGCAAACTCTGCCGATATGAGCATCGCTGGGGTTTCGGTTGGATGATCAATCGATTTCATGATATTCGCCGTATGCGCTCAAAGCGAGGGCGAATCTTAGCCGGCCTCGGACTTTCCGTATCCTTAGCCGTGGGGTCGTTTGCTTTTCTATCAATCTTTTTTGCCGCGATCGCCTCCCTAGCCGTAGATCAACAGAACGAAGCCGAACTGGAGCAAAAAAAGAACAATTTAGTTGAAGCTGTCAATAGTTGGTCAATTCATCAAGCAGATCGAAGAACGCTTGAGTCAGACCTCGATGCCCTCAGATCAGAAGTCGACAATCTCAGGGAAATCTTTTGGAACAATGCCGAGGATCAGGGCCTAATTACCGATGGTTCTCTAGACTCAGAGGAAGCGCTGCCAATCGATACCATCACGAGTATGATTAATACGCTTGAGGATCCGGGTCAGGATAATCTAGACATCGGAGACTTTGAACTGACTCCTCTGCGCAAAGAGGAGACAAACGGTCTATCCGAAGCGGGAAATGAAATTTTGAACGCTTTGAGAAATTTGCGAGATACCAGAGCAGAAATTGATCAAAAATCCACCGAGTTAGATTCTATAGAAAGTCAGCTATCAGCCAGTCAGGCCAATCTTAAAACTATCAGCCAAGAGATCAGGAACCTAAATAGCTCAATCGCCAATAACTCCTCAACTATCGCAGCCAACAACAACGTCAGCAGTCTCAACGGAACTCCGGTTGAGAACGGTTCAGAATCCATCCCAGGTGAAATAGTATCTCTGACCAATAGTATATTCCAGATGATTACTGGCTTTTTGAAGAGAGTTGCTGACTTGTTCAGGTTCCTTATTCAGCCATTTGCTAACCTTGCCCAGTGGTTCACCAATGAGACCCTTTTAGATCACATTCAACGGCTTGTGCTGGCAATTTTAGCTGGGATCCTGGGAAGCGCTATCAGCATTCTGATTCGGCTGGACAAATTAGACGATGAAAATATCAAAGATCCTTTTGCCTTCGGGGCTCTAAAACCAGTTATTGGCGGTGTTTTTGGAATGCTCGCTTTTGCTGTTGTAAGCACCAAGGTGATAGATATTTTGCCTCGGGGCTTTGAAATCTATCCTGAAAGCACGAATGACGATACAGCCTCCTTCACTGTTAACTCCGACCCCCTTGGACCATTAGACTCTCAAGAGTTTTACAAGATTTTTATCATTGCCTTCCTAGCTGGCTTTAGTGAGCGCTTAGTAGGCGATACGCTGCGATCCATTGACCGCAGGCCACCTTCATCGCTCTAGGGATTGAGCAGGTTATCGTTAACTGACTGCAACAGCAAATCTTCGGCCGCTGCCTGGGCCAAGGGCCTTGAAAACAAATAGCCCTGACCGAGTTCACATCGTAGCCCCCTGAGCTGGGCGTAGTGCTTTTGAGTTTCAATGCCCTCAGCCACCACTTCTAAACCTAAATTCCAGGCCAAACGAACAACCGACTGCATAATTTCCAGTTTCTCATAGTCAGAATCAGCCCCCTCAATGAAAGACCGATCTAACTTCAGCGTGTCAAAGGGAAACTGATGCAAATAGCTTAACGAAGAGTAACCGGTTCCAAAGTCGTCAATTGAGAGCTGAATTCCCATCTCCCGAAGCTGGCCTAGCTTCTTAATAATGGACTCAGAATGGGCGATTAAAACCCCTTCAGTAATTTCGATTTTGAGATATTTGCCCTCAATTCCTTCTTCTTGAAGAATGGTTTGTACCATCTCAACCGTGTCATCCGGAGCAAACTGCTGGCTAGACATGTTGACACTGACAAAAAGCTTAGAATTTTGGGGAAACCGATTCCGCCAAAGCCTCAATTGCCGACAGCTTTCTCTCAACACCCACCAGCCCAAGGGAATAATCAGTCCGGTTTCTTCAGCGATTGGAATAAAGTAATTGGGCGATAGCAACCCTCTCACCGGATGGTTCCAGCGCACCAGGGCCTCAAATCCAACAATTTCTCTCGACTTAATGATCACAATGGGCTGATAGTGCAGCACCATCTCTCCAGTGCGGATAGCTCTCCTCAAGTCCAGTTCCAAACGCAAGCTTTCGCCATTGCCTAGGCGCATGTCCTGATTGAAAATACAGTACTGCTCGCTAGATGATTGCTTAGCCTGACTCATGGCCGTTCCCGCATTAGCCATCAAATCTTCAGGATCAGAATTCGTCGACTGACTGAGATCGATACCAATCTTGACACGAATGGAAATTTCGTGATCGTCAATGGTAAATGGCTTGGATAATTCAGCAATCAAATGCTCAACGATGGCTAACAGCTGCTCTTGGGACTGGGCAGACGTTAACAAAATCACAAATTCATCGCGGCCGATCCGAGCCGCTAGATCGTCTTGCACCAAGCAGGCTTGGATACGATTTACCAGCTGCAACAGCAGCCCATTACCAACGATGTGGCCAAAGGTATCGCTAATCGCCTTAAATCGCTCTACATCAAAATAAATCACAGCCACCATTGCCCCAGGAGCACGATCTAGCTGGGCAATGGCCTGGCTAATTTTTTCAACTAGTAGACTTCGATTTGGCAGCCCGGTGAGGAGATCGCGCTGGGCCTCTTGAAGTTGTTGAGCAATCTGACTACGGCGATCGGAAATATCTCGAATAATCACTACGCCATTCTCTATCTGATCTTGATCATTGGTGATCGGAAAACCGCTAACCGATAGCCAGATATCTTGAGCAGAATCAGAGAGGTTTAATAAAAGCTCCACGTCATTAACAACTTCCCCCGCCATAACTCTTTGCAGCAGCAGTTCTAAAAGCAGCACCGGACAACTAGTCTCGGGGTCGACCAGCTGATCAGCAACACCTGAGTCAGAATTTGTTAAGACATCGAAGCCATTTATAAATAGTGCCTGAGCCCGGATATTAGTTGTCAAAATCTGATAGTTTTGTCCGAAGACAATAACAGCATCCTCGGAGTTCTGAAAAAAATATCTGATTGCCTCAAGACAATTTTCAAGGGGTTGTGGTTGATGCAAAGACATGCTCAATGAAACTCAAAAGTGATTCCGCCATCAGGCACGGGCTTAACCAATGGAAAACGCTCAATCCAGCAAGACTACCATTGAGATAGCTGAGGTTCTACAGCCGGAAAAGTTGAAAATAATCAGAGGATAGTCCAACAATATCGCCAATTCAGCCCGGTGCGACACTTATATTAAGCCCGTCAGCCAAAGTAATTAAACAGAACTGGCCAGAGTTAAGTCTTGACGGCAATCTTAGTCAAGGTGGCGCTCACGGCGATCGCAGGTCTTTAGGCGCTCACCTTTGAGCGTTACCACCAGTGCAGCGGTTGCTAGAATGAGCAGCCTTTTTCACCAAGGAACGGCAGAAACCTCTCTCCACAAAAACTTTCCTCTATTGCATTGGCCGGGCAGGTGAGAACATAGATGTTGCCCAAAAGTCGATGATTAGGGCACTGCCCGGCGCGCCAGCGTCCAAACCAGTTGTTCACTTGCCATAAAAATTAGGGGCGCTGCTTGGCAGCACCCCTAAACCACGGCTATGCACGTCTATGGGAGATCAAAACAGCTAAACAAACACCCTAAATGACTGCGAACGCCTCACGAGCCGCCGAGATTGTTTGTTCAACATCTTCATCAGAGTGAGCTAGGGAAGTAAATCCAGCCTCAAACTGAGACGGTGCCAGGTAAATTCCTCGCTCCAACATAGCCCGATGAAAACGACTGAATTTCTCCAAGTCAGATTTTTTAGCATCGTCGTAGCTGTGTACTGGCCCGGCCTGGAAGAACATGCCAAACATGGCACTGATATTGCCTCCGTAGAGCTCGTGGCCAGCATCCCGTCCCGCCTGGAGGAGGCCGTCAATCAACTTTCTGGTAATTCGCTCAAGCTGCTCGTAGGTACCTGGCTTTTGTAAAAGCTCCAGGGTCTTGATCCCGGCAGTCATAGCTAGGGGATTACCTGAAAGAGTGCCCGCCTGATACATTGGCCCAGCCGGGGCTACCATCTCCATGATTTCTCGCCGACCACCGTAGGCGCCTACAGGTAAACCACCGCCAATCACTTTCCCCAAGGTCGTGAGATCGGGAATAACGTTGAACTTCGCCTGAGCCCCGCCATAGGCAATGCGGAAGCCGGTCATGACCTCGTCAAAAACCAAAAGCGCGCCCTGCTCCTGGGTAATTTCCCGCAGTCCCTCCAAGAAACCAGCATCGGGGGTAACAAACCCAGAATTACCTACCACGGGCTCCAAAATCACCCCGGCAATTTCTCCAGGATGTTCAGCAAATAGAGCCTTCACAGCTTCAAGGTCGTTGTAAGGGGCCGCTAGGGTATTCTGTGTCGCCGACTTGGGTACCCCAGGGGAGTCAGGCAGTCCCAGGGTCGCCACCCCGGATCCCGCCTGCACTAAAAACATATCAGCATGGCCGTGGTAGCAGCCTGCGAACTTGATGACCTTTTCTCGCTGGGTGTAGGCCCGCATCAGCCGCAGCACAGCCATGCAAGCCTCGGTCCCAGAGTTGACGAACCGGACCATCTCCACGCTGGGCACGGCCTGAATGACCATTTCGGCCAATACATTTTCTAGGGCACAGGGAGCCCCGAAGCTAGTGCCTTTTTCTAGGGCTGCAGCCAGGGCCTGCAGCACATCCGGATGGGCATGGCCGCAAATAGCCGGTCCCCAAGTACCGACGTAATCGATGTATTCGTTGCCATCGACGTCCCAAGCCCGAGCCCCTTTGACCCGGTCAAACACAATTGGCTGACCGCCAACGGACTTGAAAGCCCGCACTGGAGAGCTAACGCCTCCAGGCATGAGATGTTGGGCGGCGGCAAAAATTTCGTCTGATTTTTGAGTATTTAATGACGCTGTACTAACCAAGTCACTCTCCTCTTCGGTGTCTATGCAGAGTCTGCCTAGAGACAATCACGTCCTATGTCGTCGTCAGGCCATGGCGAAATAGATCGCCCCTGCAACCTCAGACTGTCTGCTAAAAAAACGGCAGTCCCCGATTGAGCTTTGGGATATCCGTGATCATTATCGTATCGGCAAGCTGAATATGCCCTGGCCAAATATCAAGGAATGTAACAAGCGGGCACTTAGGAGTTTGAATTGCGATCGCAGCTCAATCGCTATCCCAGCCGCTTGGCCTGAACCATTTTCACCGACCGTAAACCTCGCGACAGGCGTTAGCAACGGAGGTGACGGAGTACGCCGTTGTTGAGCTGCACGACGGGATGATTGGAGATCCGTACGAGGTGCTCATCGTGGGTTGTGACAATGACCGTAATGCCAATGGAGTTAAGCTTCTTCAGGATTTTGATTACCTGCAGAGAATTTTCGCTGTCGAGATTACCCGTAGGCTCGTCCGCCAAGAGCAGCGGCGGCGTACTAACGACAGCGCGAGCAATGCTAACCCGCTGCTGTTCTCCCCCCGAGAGCTCATCGGGGAAGCATTGGGACTTACCCTGGAGTCCCACCATCTTCAAGGTGGGCCAAAGCCGACGATGGATTTCCTTGCGGGTAAATCCTTGAGCCCAGAGTACAAAAGCCACGTTTTCGGCTACGGTCCGCCGGGGAATGAGTTTGTAGTCTTGAAATACAACGCCAATGCGGCGACGTAGCATGGCTAGACGATTGCCCTTAAGCCTATCCAGGCGCTCAGTATTCACTAGAATATTGCCTTCGTTAGGACGTTCTTGTCCGTAAAGCAGCTTGAGCAGAGTTGATTTGCCAGAGCCCGAGGGCCCAGTTACAAACAGAAAATCTCCCCGATTGACCTGCAGATTGACCTGGGATAGCGCTTGACTGCCGTTTTTGTAGACTTTACTAACATTTTCCAAAACCACCATAGGCCCGGCGGGTTCTTTAACCGAGGACTTCGAAGCAGCCTCGCTAGAGGAGTGGCCATTACCCGGCGGCACTGCTGAAGTCGCAGAAATCGGCTGAGGAGGGGCCCCTGGACCGCCCTGGGCCGGCACAACCACCTTAAGACGGCTATGGAGATGGGCACGAACCTCGTCTGGCAGACCTGAGAGGCCATCATCAAGGCGAGGGGCAACGGGGGTCATAGTCATGGCTAAAAGGCAGAGTGGCAGTCAATAACCAGGAGGCAAAACTGTTGCCGGGTTTGAGGCCATATTCTACTCGACTTCTTTACCTTGGCAACAGTCATCGCCGACATTTTCCCCAGAATTATGGCTTAGGCCTGGGAGCCTCTGTAGGTTAGGGCTTTCCAGGCGAATCGGGGCAGGGCCAGCATGCGCCGCCAGCGCCAAGGCTCCTGGTAGAGTCGGTAGAGCCATTCCAGGTGGTTATTGCCCATCCAGGCGGGAGCGCGGGTCTTAGTCCCGGCCCAAATGTCAAAGCTGCCGCCAACGCCAATCCAGATGGACTTTGGGCAAAGATGGCGGTACTGGGCAATCCAATATTCCTGCCGGGGCACCCCTAGCCCAACCAGAATGACGCTGGGCTGTAGGGCGACCAGATTTTCCAAAAGTGCTGACTGCCCAGCATCGTCCAGGTAGCCATGTTGGACGCCAGCGATCGCCAGCTGAGGAGAACGTTGACGCCAGTGGTCAGCCGCTTGCTGGGCAATGCCGGGGCCCCCACCGAATAAAAATACCGACTCAGAAGCGGTGAGCTGATGGAGCAGGGCCTCGGCGACTTCAATGCCGGGGGCCCGGCTGACGCGTTTGCCTTTAATCCGGAAATAGAGGACGACTCCGGCCCCATCGGGAATCACCAATTCGGCGGTCTGAATAATATGACCCAGCTGGGGAAGCTGCTCCGCCTGAATCGCCATTTCTGCATTCAGGGTAACGACATGCAGGCCACAGCCACGACGATACTGATGCAGCATCCAAGCAGAGTAGTCAGGCCCCCAGTGCACCGGCAGCCCCATGACCGTTAGCGTCTTTAGATTTGCCTCGTCCAATAACACAGTTGATGCTCCTTCCAGTATCAAGCTGCCAGTGATGCAGAGATGGTTAACAAATGTAACTGAGTCAGCGGCTTCTCATTTTATAGGGCCAAATCCTCCACTGCCAAATTGACAAAAAATGTTTTGATTTCAACGCTTCTATCTATGAGTAGATATTGTAGGAATTGGGCGGCTGGCTTCAACCCTGGTCATGGCCGACTGACTTGTCGTCTCGCTTCCTCCGTCCAACCATCATGGTGTCTCCGGAAACTCTTGCCTGCGCCTGTATTTAATGCATATTCCCTAGGCCTCCATCCTGAGCAAAAAGAATTCCCATGCGTTTTTTTCAGAACCTGCAATTAGCCCAAAAATTTACCCTGATTTTGATGCTGGTCTTTGTCGGTGGCATAGTCGCGAGCGGTATCGCCCTTTCTACAGTTCTGACTCGCAACGCCCAGGCCCACCTCACCAACAACGCTGTGATGCTGATGGAAACCATGAATTCAGTGCGGGAGTACACCAGCTCTCAAGTGCAGCCTGAACTGGTAGATCGTCTCAATACGGAGTTTCTACCAGAAACCGTGCCCGCCTATTCTGCTCGAGAGGTGTTTGAAGTATTTCGGGTCCATCCAGATTACAGTGAGTTTTTCTATAAGGAAGCGACCCTCAATCCCACTAATCTGCGCGATAAAGCTGATGAATTCGAGGCTCAAATTGTTGAGCGATTTCGTCAGGAGGACTTTTCTGGGCAGGTAAGTGGCTTTCGCGATACCCCGGCCGGAGAAATTTACTATATTGCCCGCCCCATTCGCGTTAGCAAGGAGAGCTGCCTAGAGTGCCACAGCTCTCCATCGGTAGCACCAGCCACCATGATCGAGCGCTATGGTTCCGCCAACGGTTTCGATTGGAGTCTCAACGAAATCGTCGGCGCTCAGGTAATTTCGGTGCCAGCAGAGCGGGTGTTAAGCGCGGCCCGTCAGTCGCTGGTACTGATTTTAGGAATTTTTATTGCAGCCTTTGCGATCGCCATTTTTCTGGTCAACTTCTGGCTCAAGCGCTACGTCGTGCGCCCCATCAATCGTATGGTCATGACCGCCGAGGCTGTGAGCATGGGTGACACCGCCGCCGAGTTTACTCAAACCTCCAACGATGAGGTCGGCAAACTGGCAGACGCGTTTAACCGGATGCGCACCAGCTTGCAAATGGCGATGCAACGTCTGGATCGCTACCGAGAAGGACGCCGCAGTTCCGGAGGCCCGGACAGCATGGCCTGAGACTGTTTACCGCAGCTGCCGGTTACTGTAGCTGTCGGAGAAATTCCTGGGCTTTGCGGCTGTCAGGAATTTCTGCGCTGAGCCGTTGAATCAGCTCCTGGGCCCCCAGATGAGGATAGTCGGAGAGAATTTCTTCCAGTAAGAAATCAGCCATCGGGCCCACACATTTTGTCAGGGCTTGACGGCAGCGGTTCATCCATAGGGGGTCAAGGGCTTCCTGGACTTTCTGTGCACCGCTGGCTCCGGCCTGACTAGCTGACTGGAGATCACCTCCAGTTGAACCACCGGAAAACCCATCCGAGCCATGGGATCCAGGTTCCCCTGGCTGCTCGTCGGGCCACTGAAGTCGGCTAACGAAGTCTGTGGCCTGGTTTCCGTCAGATAGCTGGGAGGCTAGGATTTCGACCAGTTCTCTTGGGTTCGCCTGGGGATACTGGTCGAGGGCTTCCTCAATTAAGATGCTGGCGATCGGCCCGACGAAGCGGGTTAATTCTTGACGGCAATGCTCGATGAAGGTGGCATCCCGCGATACCGGCTGACCCACCTGGAGCGGAGCATCGAATACCGGAGCAGCATTTTCCGTGGAAGACAGGTCGATGGGAGTGGTTCTCGGGACTGGCAGGGGAGAGGTGGGATTCGGCACCAGCATGGCCACTCGATCTAGAACCTGGCGGGCTGTCTGGAAGCGATCGCGGGGTTTTTGGCGAACCAGCTTATCTAAAATCAGAATCAAATCTGGGCTGAGGGATACATGGTGCTGCCACTGCCACTCCAGAGTGTCTCGATCAATGAGCTCCCGGGGATAGCGCCCCGTCAGCATGACAATAGCCGTCACCCCTAAAGCGTAGAGATCGCTACAGGGATAGCACTGACCCAGGTTCATTTGCTCCGGGGGAGAGTAGCCGAACTTACCGACCATCGTGGCCGCTTTCGGCTCCAGCCGGGTAACACTGATGTCCGCCGTACTCGCCAGCAGATCTGAGACTGCGTCATTGACTAAACCAAAATCTATCAGAACCGGCAGATCTCGCTCCGGAGAATAGATCACATTATCCGGTGAAATATCGCGGTGAACGATGCCCAGTCCGTGAAGATGGTCGAGCACCTGAAGCATGTGCATCAGCCAGCGGGTGACTTCCTCCTCGCTAAAAAAGCGCCCTTCCCGCTTACGCTGACGCAACAGCTGAGAATAGGTCACCCCGTCAATAAATTCCTGCACGATAAACAGGCGCTGCCCCTGGGTAAAACAAGCCAGAAAGGTCGGCACCTGAGGATGGTTGATCTGGTAAAGGGTTTTAGCTTCCCGTTTGAAGAGATCCAGGGCTTTTTGCAGCGATCGCCCGGATTTATTGGCCGGGAAAAACTCCTTAAGAACGCAAAATTCGCCAAATCGCTGGGTGTCTTTAACCAAGTATGATCGTCCAAATCCTCCCTGGCCCAGCACCCGCTGAATGGTGTAACGTCCCCCCACCTTGCTCTCCGGATCAAGCCGCTCTCGGGATGGAGGTGGAGCTGCTGCTGCTGGCTCAGTCTGGCTAGAGGCAGCCACCTCGAGGGGAGCTTCTTCAGCAGTAGAAGCCCCCGATTTCAGCTCCAGGTGATAGGCCGGCAGCGGTTCCTGAATATTCTTTAGGTGAAGCGGGCCAGCGAAGGTGGCATTCAGAGCTAGGCGAGACTTGACCACGTCGTAGACCACCTGGGAGATGCAGATTCCCCCTGCCCTGGCCTCGGTCTGAAGCCGGGCGGCAATGTTAACCCCGTTGCCCATGACATCCGTCTGGCTGCAAAAGACATCCCCGAGATGAACGCCAATCCGGTGCTGAAGTACTTTGTCAGGGGCTAAATTTTGACCGCTTTGGCTGAGTTGCTGCTGAATAGCCAGGGCGCAGCTCACCGCCTGCACGGCGCTCGAGAAGAACATCAGCAGGCCATCGCCTGTGGATTTGATTACCCTTCCCTCATACTGCTGACAGAGGGTTTCCATCAATTTTTGATCGCGGCGGATGACCTTGAGGGTGAGTTCCTCCTCAATCGACATACGGGCGCTGAACCCAACGGCATCGGTCAAGACAATAGCGGCCAGGGTGCGCTGGCCTTGATAGGCTTCAGGAACTGAATTAGTCATAACGATTGAAGGGCTAAAATACGGTTCATCACAGCCGCCGTTAAACGGCTATCAGCTGAACGGCTGTCCGTAGTTTCAATCTAGGGTTAGCCGTTTACCGACCAAAACCGCTATGCCAGTTGAGAAAGTGCACCCAGGGTTGAATAGTTTTAGTCTAGTTTGAACTCCACCCAGGGGCTTGGTTTTGCAAGGAATCCTTGACTTTAGCCCAGTCAGAACAACAAGCGGAGGTGAAGCTATTCCCCGACTGCTTCTGTTGTTTCCAGAGTAAGCACCGCTGGCTGTTCTTTAACCTGCGCTTCTAGGGGCCTGACCTTGCTAACCAGCTGGATCAGCTGGTCAAAGGTAGGAAGCTGCGCATTGGCAACGTAGCCCGCATCGGCAGCGATATTAGAAGGGGCTGATCGCATGGCCTGTTCAATTAGCTGCTGCTGATTGCGTTCCACGGTGGGGCTGAGCAGCACGGCCCCTGGTGGGATCACTCGGCTCTGGTGCAACACCCGAAACTGGGCACTGGCAAACTCCCCTCGATAGCGCTGGTAGTCCGTCTCGGAAAGGGCGCCAGCAGCGATTTCATCGGATTCCAGCCATTCCAGGATAGTTCTGGGGGTAGGCGCAAACCGAATTTCTGACAGGGTCAACCCAAATAGATCGTATAGGGGCAAGTAGTAACCCGTGGCCGAACCAGGCTCTCCCAGGGCGATTACCCGATTGGCTAAATCAGCGATGGTCTCCAACTCGCTATCGGCTCTCACCACCAGAACCGAACGCTGGTTGGGCGTCCCCTGGAGGGGAAATAAGGGAATATACTGACCTTCGTTAATGGCGATCGCCGTTAGCCCAGAAGGAGCAAACACCAAAGACCAGGCCCGTTTCTGAATCTGTTCCACCGCCCGCAGCTCGTTGTAGGCAGGCTCCAACTCGACAACTGTTTTTAGCTGCTCAGCCAAATACCTTTGGAATGGAGCATACCGATCGACTACAGCAGGGCCAGCATCGTAGCTGACCAAGCCAATCGTAAGCCGTGGCGACGACACGGATGGCGAGCTTTCTCCGCAGCCGGACAGGTGTAGCAGTAGACAGCTAAAGATTCCCACCAGCCAAACTGCTGCCAGCTGTCTTAGCCTTGCCATGGACGCTATCCCTAAACTCCCTGTCCAGGAGG
>PYEQ01000399.1 GCA_003017785.1 filamentous cyanobacterium CCP5
CTCCGTTCTCGCTGATGGCCAGTCCGCCCAGGGCGATTGTCCCATCCTCTGAAAGGGTGTTGGGGTCGATCAGGATGCGGGGTTCGCCGTCCAGGCGCTCCAGGGTATAAAGGACGCTCTGGTTTTGCAGACCGTTGTTCTTGTAATAAAAGTAGCGATCGCCCTGCTTAAAGGGGGTACCGTAGCGCTCGTAATTCCAGAGTTCTGTGAGGCGATCATAGAGAGCTTTGCGTCCGGAGAGTCCTTGCAGATAGCCAAAGGTCACCTGGTTTTGGGCTTCGATCCACTGGCGCGACTCTGGGGATTGAGGATCTTCCAGCCAGCGATAGGGGTCGGGCACCTCGACGCCATGGTACACATCGACCTGATTTCCCTGGGGGCTCTCAGGATAGCTCAGCGACGTAGAAGCAGAAACCATGGCACCTTCCAATAAAATCACCAGCATTAAGCTAGCGAAAACTAGCCTCCAGGGAAACCGACGCGTAGGGCTGTCTGTAGAGGCTATGCCCAGTCTAAAGCAGTAGTGGGAACGACTCATTTTGTCGGCCAGTGACGTTTGGCTATGCTTCGATTGGAATCATCACTGCCTGTTAGCTATAGCATCTATCTTGGGGAATTTTATTCGATATGGACGATAAACACAGGACTTAGCCGAATGAAAGCAGGCTTGCGCAGAGGTCAGCTCACGAAATGGAAGGATGAGCGCGGGTTTGGCTTCATTCGACCTGTTGATGACGGCAAAGAAATTTTTTTGCATATTTCCGCCCTTGAAGGTTTAACCCGGCGCCCCAAAGTGGGCGACATTATTTACTATCGGACAACGGTTGAAGATGGGAAAATTCGTGCTTGCAATGCCTTCATATTAGGAGCCAGAAAAACTCAAGCCTTGAATTCTAGCAAGGAAAGATCACGTCCTCATTTAAGCAGTCTTTTTCCAGTATTTAGCCTGCTATTGCTAACAATTTTACCTCTCGCTGGCTCAGCTCATTTTGCCTGGAAAACAGACAATATCCTGCCGCTTGTCCTCTATCCCATGATGAGCGTTCTAACCTTCGCTTTATACGCCCATGATAAGGAACGCGCTCAAAAGGGCGGCTGGAGAACCCCAGAACAGACATTGCATTTATGTGAGCTGGCGGGCGGGTGGCCAGGTGGTTTTATCGCTCAGAAAAAGCTACGTCATAAAAATCGCAAACAGAGCTATCAGCTAATTTTTTGGGGCATTGTCATCATTCATTATGTGCTGTGGCTAGTCTGGTTTGTTTTCGGGGAAGAACTTTTTAGCTGATCCTGAACCTAGAATCAAATCCACCAGCTTGTCGGCAGCTCCCGCCTGCCCCCGGACAGCTCGCAGGTTTTGCTGCATGGCTTCTAGCTGATCCGGATGTTGCAGGTAGTTCACCACTTCAGCGGCGATTTCGGTGGGGGTAATGCGACCCAGCCGTTCGGGCACGATTTCTTTCCCTGCCCAGATGTTCGGCCAGGCAAACAGCTTGCCTTCTTTAAAGATCGTCTGCAGCACCAGTCGGTTAATTAGCTTGGCAAAGCCGCTGCCCACCAGGGGCAGGTTCGCCAGAATTCCCGGAATCCCGTCCCAGGCTTTCATCACGTCCAGCTTTTGGGAGGGAATTAGTACCATCATCGGCACCCCCAGGGAGCCCAGTTCAGCGGTGTTGGCCCCGATGGTGGTGAGGCAAAAGTCAAATTGGCCCATCAGATCGTAGGCAGGGTGGGCCTGCCACAGCAGGATGTCGGTACCTGCCGGGGTGCGGAGTTTGGGCATCTCTTTATCCAGAACCAGGGTGCCGCTGCTGCCCTCGATATAGGCCATGTCGGGGTTTTGGGCCGGATCCCCGTAGGCCGCGATCGCCTCTAACGACAGCATCGGCGCAACGGGAATCACAAACTTGGCCTGGGGGCGATCGCGCCTGATGTGATCCGCCACCGCTAGCAGAAACGGCACCCCCAGCCCCAGCTTATTTTTCTTCGAACCGGGCATCATGCCGATTAGCTCGGTATCGGGGGCGAGGTCTAGCTGTTTAGCCACCGAAGAATTGACTTGAGAATCGACATCCGCCATCAGGTCGCCGATCACCTGAAACTTGTGGCGCTGGGCTGGCTTCACCTGATCCAATATCTCCGGCGTCATGCAGCCAAAGGCGTCGATCCAGCGGTGCCAGCGGGCGTCCCACTCGGCATAGATGACGCTGCGATAGCCTAGCCGCTTAGAGATGATCAGCGGATAGACCTGATCCCCTCCCAGGAAAACCACCACGCCCTCAGGTCGCCAGTCCCAGCCCTCAGCGGTTTTGCCCGTGAGCAAAAACCGGAAAAACTGCTCTGGCCCCTGCACCCGGTTGACGCCGGGAAAGCTGGCAGCGATCGCCGCCTCCCGCCCTGATGCATTGGCACAGGGAGACAGCACCACCGAAATCCGCATCTGCTCAGAATCAGGCAAACGCCGACGCAAGGCCGCCACCACGGGCCGCACCCAGGTAGACACCTCACCGGGGCCGTTGGAGAGAATTAGGACATCGAGATCAGCCATGATCTCAGCATATCGGGTTGTGGGTTGGGCCTGGAGGGGTGAACGACGGCATTGATTTCAGAATAAACATGAAACTCAATGTAATTTTGCATACCAATCATGTCTCTCAGATTCAGAGTGCTACAGGAGGCCGGTTTTAATGCGGGTATTAAAAGATGCTCTCTTCCACCAGCAGAGGATTCTAGAGCTTGAGCCAAGAGTTTGTCTCGGCCTCCGCAGAGTTACGTAAATGACATTTCTGAGAAGACTGCAAAGAACTGAAACAATTTCGCGAAACCTCTCACCTTTGTAGTCACTGGCTGATCCCGGTGTTAGCGTCAGTAGCGAGTCGAGACATTTGTCCAAGGAGGACTCACGATGCTATCCGTTTCAAGCCAGCAGTTCAGGTAATCGCACTATCTGTGCAGGTTGCTTCGCGATTCTCTCAACTGCGCGGATTCACATTCAGATTTAACTCGACAGACCTGCTTAAAGAGCACGTCTAGCTATCGAATCAAAGATGCAATGACCATTTGTCTGCTGAGGTTTCGCAGAAACCCAGTGGCAATCAGGAGGTATTTCATGCAATTTGAAGGGAAAACAGCCCTGGTCACCGGGGCATCAAGGGGCATTGGCCGGGCGATCGCCCTCGAACTGGCCCGTCAGGGGGTCAAGCGTGTACTGCTGGTGGCCCGCGATCGCCAGCGCTTAGAAGATGTGTGCCAAGAACTGGGCTATCTGGGGGCAGAGGCGATCGCCCTGCCGATGGATCTCACCGACCCGGTGGGGGTGAATGTAGCGATCGCCCAGGCCTGGCGGCACCACGGCCCGATTCATCTGCTGGTGAACTGTGCCGGAGTCGCCCACCAGTCGCCGTTTTTGGAGGCGCGGCTGCCCCAGGTGCATTCTGAAATCGCCACTAATCTGGTGGGGCTTTACACCGTCACTCGCCTGGTGGCCCGAAGAATGGCGGCTCGTCGGGAGGGGCAAATCGTGAATGTTTCGAGCCTGATGGGGCGGGTGGCGGCCCCAACGATGGCCACCTATTCGGCCACGAAGTTTGCCATTCTGGGCTTTACCCAGGCTTTGAGGGGAGAGCTGGCCCCCTTCAATGTCAAAGTGACGGCGCTGCTGCCTTCCCTTACCGATACCGACATGGTGCGCGAGATGCATCGCTTCCGCTGGGTGCAGCCGGTGACGCCAGAAGCCGTGGCCCAGGCCATGGTGCGGGGGCTGAGCTGGGGGCAGACGGAGATTCTGGTGGGCTGGCAGAGCCATGCGGCGGTGTGGGCGCAACGACTCGCTCCAGGACTGGTGGACCGGCTGGTGCAGCTAGCGGCTCCCCCGGCGCGACGGATTGCCACGGTGCCGTTTCGGTAGGCGTTGCGGTAGGGGCGTGCGTCGTACACCCTGTACCGTGCGCCCTACCAAATCCAAACCCCGATCGCCCCTAGCAACACGATTAGCCCCAGGCTGCGGCGAAAGTAGTTGACCCCTTGAAACAGCTCCATCCAGGCCCAGGTGTAGGCGGTGCCGTAGGCGATCGCGGTTACTGCCAGCCGCAGTTTGCCCTCGATGGGAGTCAGCAGCAGGAGTAGCGCGATACCCGCCACAATACTGGGTAGGTTGGGCTTTTGGGCGATCGCCAGATTACCCTCGTTGTCGCGAAAGGTTTTGTCGAAAAGGGTCGCTTCCATGAAAAACCGTCCTCACCAGTGTTGAGTCAAAACGCAGATATCTGCATTTAACGGACATTTCAGCCGGAACGCTCTGTCTCGTTGGAGGGAAATACTGCGCCCAACAGGCACAAAGTCAAGGGCTGGGGGGCGATCGCTCAGGTTGCTCAACTACTGGGAGCATCAGCGGAGCAAACTGAAACCCTGGAAAGGGGCTTTCCCTGAAAATCGATAGAATTAGACTGAATGAGAGATAGTGGGAAACCGCCCCGAAAGGCGATCGACATTCTCAGAAAAGCTATGGTTGCTCAACCTCAGCCTGCGCTGACACCGGCTGAATATCTGAATTGGGAGGCGCAGCAGCCGCTCCGATACGAATATGCTGAGGGGCAAATTTTAGCGATGACGGGGGGAACCATTCCCCATAATCAAATCGCGGTTAACCTGGTGGCTTTGCTGCGGCCTCACCTGCGAGGGCGAAACTGCAAGGTTTTGAGCGGTGATGCGAAGGTGGCGATCTCTGAGGACGGGCCATTTTACTACCCAGATGTGATGGTGACTTGCGATGATCG
>PYEQ01000400.1 GCA_003017785.1 filamentous cyanobacterium CCP5
CACGCCCTAGCAAAGGAGCCTCCTCGCCTGCAAAGCCCATTAGCCCCCACCGCACGGAGTTAGGGGCCAGCCAGAAGAGCTTCACCATGGCCTGAACCAGATCCGGGGTGGGCAGCGTGTCGGCCAGAAACCCGGCCCATTTTTTCGTAGGCAGGCTGAAAAAGGTATCGAAGAAAGCCTGGAGCTGTGTTTCTTCAAACCGCATCAGCTTCTCTAGGCCAAACCGATAGAGGTAGTACTTGCGCAGCCGATCGCTGGGCCAGAGGGCCTGCCAGCCGGCCTCCGCAACGGACTGGGGGGAAGCCTGGGGAGTATCAAGGGCGAGGGCGATCGCCTGGGCCACCTCCGGAGCCCGCCGCAGCAGGGAGCCCACCATGTAGCCGGAGGCCGGATGCACCATGCTGGCGGCCCCGCCAAACCCGACCACCGGCTGGTTGAAATCGGGCAGGGGCTGATTCATGGGAAACAGGCAGCGCTCCACGTGGTGCACCTCCGTCACCTGTACCCCGTGGTCCTCTAGGCGCCTTTGCAGTCGTTTTTCTAGGCGCTCAAAGCTCACCGGAGGACTGGAAGCCAGGGAGGTTTCTTCGACAAAAAACACCCCCTCCCCCATATCCATGGCATAGAGAAAGGTGGGGGGAGCCGCCTGCCGCTCCGCCGCGGTCAAATGCTGACTGCGGTAGTCCATAAACACAAAGCGATCCGGCTGAACCGGCGGCTGGGAAAACCGACCGACTAGGCCATAGGCTGCCTGGTAGGCCACCTGGGAACCGGGCGATCGCCGCAGCAAGGCTGGCTGGTGACCGCTGGCGTCGATGACCACCCGCGCCTGAATCTGCTGCCCAGCCTCCGTAGTCACCCGGGAATGATCGGCAAAATGGTCTATTCTTGCGGCCTGTCCCTGGCTCCAGACCATCCCATGGCCCTGGCACAGCCCCAGAAAATGCCCTTGCAGCTTGGCATTATCAAACAGGCCATAGCTGCGATCCAGGGCGATTTCCCCCGCTCCAAAGTAGGCCACGCAGTCATCCCAGCGGTACCCCAACAGCGGCGTTAAGTCGAGGGCAGCCAGCTCGTCGCACCAGATGCCATAGGTATTTGGCCAGGGAGCAGCGGCGTCTCCCAGACTCAGCCCCCCTACCCGTAAGCCCTGTTGGCAAAGCGAAGCGGCCACAATCACACCGGCCGGGCCTGCTCCAATCACCAATGCGTCAAACACCAAGCGATTCCTTCTACGGCTTTTTCACTCTATCACCCAGGGGATCTTCCCCCAGCCCCTTGGAATAATCATTAATGTCCGACAGCCGGCGGTGGCGCCAGCCCCAGGCTAACAACATCAGTCTGACAGCATCAGTCTGACAACATCAGCTGCCAGAAGATCAGATCTAACCAGCGATCGAACTTGTAGCCCACCTGCCGGAAGCGGCCCACCGGCTCAAATCCTAGTCCCTGGTGCAGCTTTTGGCTGGCGATATTCTCGGCATCGATACCGGCCACGATGGTGTGCATCTGGCGCTGCTTGGCCTGATCGATGAGTTCTCGCAAGAGTTGCTTGCCAATGCCCTGACCGTGGTGGGAGGGGGCTATATATATAGAGTTTTCAACGGTGTGCTGGTAGGCGGCCCAGGCCCGAAACCAGCTCAGGGCGCCAAACCCCACCACCTGAGCAGCCACGACGGCAACCACCACCGGTAGCCCATCTGCTTGCTTGGCGTCATACCACTGCTGGCGCATCTCCAGGGTATGGGGGGCATAGTCATAGACGGCAGTGGTGGTCAAGATGGCGTGGTTGTAGATGTCAAGAATGGCCGGCAAATCGGCCACTGTAGCGGTACGGATGTCAGCGACCATAGTGTCGGGGCTTAAATCTCGAAGCTGGAACTACCTCCGTTTAGATTATCTTGCTTGGGCCGTGGCAATGGTGTCAGGGCTAGCGATCGGCTATGCCAGCTGAAACGCCTGCCGGGGCGACTCCTCCCTGGCGACAATGCCCAAGACCGGGGTGTTGGAAATCCACAGCCGTTCCAGGGCCTGCTCCAGGCTGGTGGATTTTAGCTGGCCCAGGTTGGACACCAAGACCACGCCACTGGTTTCCGCCGCGATTAGCTGGGCGTCGGCATATTCCAGGATGGAAGGGGTATCGATGACCACCAGATCAAATACGGCAGCGACCTTGGCGATAAACTGCTGAATATGTCTGGCTGTTAGTGCTCTCGATGGGTCGATCGCTGATTCCCCAGCCGGCAGGATGTATAGATTTGGCTCCCCAGGGGATTTTTGGATCGATCGTTTGAGCGCTTCTGGGGTCGTCAAGACATCCATAAACCCTAGGCTGTTGGAAATTTGCAGCTGCTGGTGCAGAGCCGGAAACCGCAAATTGCCATCTACGAGCAGAACTCGTTCGCCCATGGCCGCCGCTGCTTTGGCCAGGTAGGTGGCCGTGACCGACTTGCCCTCCTCTGCCTCAGCGGAACTAATGGCAATGGAGCGGATCGGAGTACCCGCTTCAACTCGGCGAATATTTGCCATTAATGAGCGAAAAGCCTCCTGAAAGGCGGTGAAATCTCGGGGTGGAGCTGTACCGTTGGTATAGACCGTGGCAACGGCTCCTGCGTCCCCATTGGTGTGGGTGAGATCTGTCGCTGGGGTTCCCATTCCATAGTGAAAATTGCTGTCATCTAACTCATAGCTAGGCACTAAACCCAGAATAGGAACCGGGGTAATGCGCTTAATATCTTTCGGAGTATGGAGGGTGTCCTTAAGACTATCCCTAAGCAGAGCAGCGCCAATGCCTAATAGCAACCCCAATAGACCGCCTAGGACAGCATTATTCGGCACGCTCTCTGTCTGAACCTGTATGGTTGTGGGAGTAATCAGATCCCAGGGGAGTTCCTGTTGAGCCGCCTCCAGCTCTAAGGTCTCTTGTTTCTGCCGCAGCTGAATCAGATTTTCTGTGGCGATGGTTCGTTCCCGTTCGATATCAGTGTATTCCCGGGACAGGGATGCGAGTTCATTCACATCAACGTTGAGAGAATTTAAGGTGCTGGCCAAAGCAGCCTCGCGAGACTGCAGCACCTGCAAACTGCTCAGTAGCTCTCGCTGGGCCTGGGCTCCCTCTCGAGCCAGTAAAGCCAGTAGATTTTGGCGGCGCTCCTGGAGCACCTCCATATCGGGACTGTTGTCTAAATATAGAGTCGAGGCCTCGGCGATCGCACCGTCTAAGGCCAGCAATTCTTGAACAATACTCTGATAGCGTTGGCTGTTGCTCAACTGGGGAGAAGCTGCTGCATCCTGAGGCTGGTTATCCAACTGATTTTGCAGATCCTCCGCCAGCTTTAGGGTTTCCTCCAGCTCAATTTGAACCGCCAGATAATCCTGGCTAAAGCTGCTGATCTGCCCGGTCAGCTGGCCTCCCCTGGCTTCCGGGGTGATCAGGTTGTTGGCTTGTCGTAGGTTTTGCAGCTGATTCTGTAAGGCTTCGACCCTGGCCTGGGCTTCGGGTAGCTTTTCATCTAAAAAGTTTAGAGCTTGCCGAATATCTCGCTGGCGTGAGGCCAGGCCATAGTCAAGGTAGGCATCGGCAACTGTGCTAGCAGTATACTGGGCCAAGGCTTCTGACCCCGCTGAGTAGACCGCCCGAAAGATTCGAGAATCCTTACCGTCTATCAGCTGAACGCTCAACTGATTAGCCACCAGATTGTAACCGCACTGCTGGCGCTGATCTTCGGGGACTGTGGCACAGAGATTGGGATACGCCGTCAGCAAAGACTCTACGGCTGGTTCCAATACCCCCGGACTAGTCAAAATCCGTACCTGATCCTGAAGGCTGACTGTGCGCTGGGCCTGATTGGCAGATCCATCGGAAACCGAAGACACTACCTCCGTTTCAGCGCTGGACGGCTGAATCAGGATTTCAAAAGAGGCGCGATAGGTGGGAGGGCTGAGCAGAGCTCGGGCAACGGCGGCTGTCGTTATCAGGGCCGTGATGCCAAGAATGATCCATTTTCCTCGCTGCAGGGCAGCTAGCAGGCGACCGAGTTCTAGCTGCCCCTCGGCCTCATTCCCGCCACCTGTTTCGGCTGATTGCACCGACTGAAATATCTGAGATTTCATCATTGACTCCTGGGTTAGTCAAAGAGGTTGATCGCTCGGAAGGGAGCGCCCAACAGGAAAAGTAAACTGGAAAGAGGATTGGTGACGGTTCCCAGGGTGTCTGAGAAACTGGCTAGGCCCGACTCAGCCACAATGACGATATCGTTGTTTTGCAACACCGGGTTGCTCCCTTCGTTAATGCCCTGGGCAAAATCTACGGGTATTTCTCGCTGCTCCACAGTGCCGTTAGGATTTAACCGCACCAGCAGGACCCTATCTTCGCGGGCTCGGGTATTGAACCCGCCCGCTGCCAAAATGGCCTGGTTTAAAGGAGTATTGGGGGGCACTTCGATATTGCCACTGCGGCGGACTTCGCCCACCACGTTGACCTGGATGGTATTGGGTGAAAAACTAGCCGACGCCAGCTGGCTGGCTTCCTCGGGGGTGGGCTGCTCAGTCGCCGTGGGAATCACCACGGTATCGCCATTTTGGAGAATGGCATCTTGCCGTAAATCACCGCTTTCCAGGATATTCCAAAGATCTACGGAAAAGAGCTGTTCTGTGCCTAGCCGGGTGATTCTCCGCACCTGCACTCGACGAATATTGGCCATGGGTTTGATCCCCCCCGCCACCTGAATCGCGTCGGTGACGGTCACCCGATCGCTCCCCCCCGAC
>PYEQ01000401.1 GCA_003017785.1 filamentous cyanobacterium CCP5
ACCTCGCGTGCTGGTGCTAAACCGGGTCGATATGATTTCCCCCGAGGCGCGCACTGCCTGGGAAACCTGGTTTCGCCAGCAGGGGGAGGTGCCCTACTTCACCGATGGGCAGCAGGGTAAGGGGGTCAAGGCGATCGCAAAAGCAGCTCAGAGCGCAGGCGAGGCCGTCAATCAGCGCCGCCAGACTCGCGGCATGAAGCCCCGACCGGTTCGCGCGGTGATGATTGGCTTTCCCAACGTCGGCAAGTCGGCCCTGATCAACCGGCTGCTGAAGCGCAAGGTGGCTCCCAGCGCCCGGCGGCCAGGGGTGACCCGGCAGCTGCGCTGGATTCGGGTGGCGGGGGAGCTGGATCTGCTGGATGCGCCGGGGGTGATTCCGGCCCGGCTCGATGACCAGGATGCGGCGATGAAGCTAGCTATTTGTGACGATATAGGTCAGGCTGCCTACGACACCCAGCGGATCGCGGCAGCCTGTGTGGACCTATTTAAGGATCTTCAGGAAATCCAAACAGACACACCCTATCTGTCGGCCATCGAGGAGCGCTACGGTATTTCGACGGAAACCCTGAGCGGAGAGTCGTTTATTTTTGCCTTAGCCGAGGAGAAATACCAGGAAGATGTGGAGCGGGCGGCGCGGCGGATTCTAGACGATGTGCGTACCGGGGTGCTAGGGGCGGTGCCGCTGGAGTGGCCGCCGGAAGCGTGAGGGGTGGGTCGACTCAGAGGGATAAAGCGCTAGCCAGAACTCTGAGTTGGGTCAGGAGTAAGGGTGCATAGCCTAGCAGTATTCAAGCAGGGCGCAGCCTGAATTAAATGGCATGGAGACTGGTATGGAATCCTCTAGCAATCGCTACTTTCCCCCCACCGATGGGGAACTCAGGCGGATTTTGCAGCAGGCCCAGACCATTGCCCTGGTGGGCCATTCCCCCAAGCCTGAGCGCCCCAGCTACCAGATCGCCCAGTTTCTGAGGCAGGTGGGCTACCGGGTGATTCCGGTGCATCCGGCGATGCAGTCGATTGCCGGAGAGCGCTGCTATCCCAGCCTGGGGGCGGTGCCGGGGCAAATCGATATTGTCAACGTATTTCGCCAGTCCCAGTATTTACCGGCGATCGCCGCTGAGGCTGTAGCCCTATCAATGCCGGTGGTGTGGGCGCAGCTGGGGGTGTTTCACCCAGCTGCGATGCGGATTGCTCAGCCCACAAACCTGACCTTGATTATGGATACTTGTATCAAGATCGAATATCAGCGTTTGGGGGTTGAGAAAGAGTCTCCGCATGGGTAAACGGTTTTGGCGACGGATGGGGATAATCCTTTGGATCAGCGTCAGCATTTTTTTCTTGAGTTGTGGCCTGGGGAGATCGAGTCAGCTCAGTTTGGCGGACAGGACGCCTAGGCCGGAGTCACCTGCCAGCGAAACGGAGGTTGTCGCTCCCGAGGCGGAAGGTGAGAATTTCTGGCAGCGGGCGATCGCCGCTGCCGCCACTGCTGAAGACCTGGCCCAAAGGGCTCGGGATGCCGCCGCCTGGGATCGGGTTGCTGAGTCCTGGATGGAAGCGATCAATATCCTCCAGGCGGTGCCCCCAGACAGCCCTCAGCGGGTATTTACCCAACGACGACTCCAGGGCCATCTGGCCCAGCTAGAAGCGGCCCAGCAACAGGCAGAGCAGGCCAGTGCTCGGCCGGTGATGCCTTCCCTGGGCAGCCCGATTCTGGATGAGCAAATTGCCCTGTATCGCTCCTACGTAGCCACCGTGGGGGTGCCAGACGTGCTGATCGTGGGCAGCTCCCGTGCCCTCCAGGGTCTTGACCCAGAAGCGCTTCAGGCGGGGCTAGCCGCTGCGGGCTATGGGCACCTGCGGGCCTACAACTTTGGGGTGAACGGGGCCACGGCCCAGATGGTGAGCTTTGTGCTGCGGCGGCTGCTCACCCCCGAAGAACTGCCCCAGATGGTGTTGTGGCCAGGGGGATCGCGATCGTTCAACAGTTCCCGCTTCGATCGCACCTTTGCCACGCTGCTGGCGTCCCCCGGCTATGCCGCCCTCAACAGCGACTCCGAAGCTTCTCCAACCAGGGCTATCCAGCCTTCACTGCCGATTAGCCCCATCAACGCCTACGGTTTCCTGCCGCTGAAGGAGCAGTTCAGCCCTGCCATCTACTACCGGAGTTTCCCTCGGGTAAGTGGCCGCTACGACAACGACTACAGCCCCTTCCGCCTCGACGGGGTGCAGGCGGTGTCCTTTGCAGCGGTGGTGAGCTTCCTCAAGGCACAGCAGATTCCGCTGGTGTTCATCAACCTGCCCCTTACCGACAACTACCTGGATGCTATCCGCCTGGGCTACGAACGTCAGTTTCAAGGATTCCTTCAGAAGCAGGCCCAGTCGGAGGGCTTGCAGGTGGTGGATTTGCTGGAGCAGTGGCAGGGGCAAAACCAATATTTCGCTGACCCCAGCCATTTGAATCAATATGGGGCAGCGGCGATCGCCCGCCAGCTAGCCGCCAGCCGTTCTCTGCCCTGGCCAGAGCCGGCTGCAGAGGCGGAATAGTTTTACAAGAATCCACCAAAAGTTTTACCTAGGATTCGCCGCCATTTGACATTAAGGCAGACCCCTCAGTTCAGCTAGAAGACAGACACTCGACTTCAAGCTCAGAAGAGTCGCCCCTTGATTTCGTTCGACAGCTAAAACGCACAGCTGCTGATGTTAAAAATCAGTGGACACGGCGCTGGATTATGGTTAAAATGACCATAAGTATTCACGAAGTATTCCCCGATGGCTGATTTTGATCCGCTACTGATTCACCGCGACGAATACGGGCTGCTCACCGACCTGTATCAGCTCACCATGACGGCCTGCTATGTCGGGGAAGGACTGGATCAGCGGCGGGCCAGCTTTGAGCTGTTCGTGCGACGGCTGCCGGAGGGCTTTGGCTACCTGATCGCCACGGGCTTGGCCCAGGCCTTGGAATATCTCCAGCATTTTCACTTTCCGGGCCACTATCTGGATGCCCTAAGGCAGTCCGGCCAGTTCGACCAGGCCCCCGATCGCTTCTGGGAACGCCTAGCCAACGCCCGCTTCACCGGCGATCTCTGGGCCCTACCGGAGGGCACCGCCGTGTTTGCCAACGAGCCCCTGCTGCGCATCGAGGCTCCCCTCTGGCAGGCCCAGATCGTCGAAACCTATCTGCTCAACGTTCTCAACTATCAGACCCTGATTGCCACCCGATCCGCCCGGATGCGGGCCGTGGCCGGGCCGGAGGCCAAGCTACTGGAGTTCGGTACCCGTCGGGCCTTTAGCCCCCAGGGGGCAATGTGGGCGGCGCGGGCGGCGATCGCCGGCGGTCTGGATGCCACCTCCAACGTGCTGGCGGCCCTGAAGCTGGGACGGCAACCCTCCGGCACCATGGCCCACGCCCTGGTCATGGCCTTCACCGCCGAAGACAGCGAAGACGAAGCCTTTGCGGCCTTCCAGCGGTATTTCCCGAACGCGGCTCTGCTGATCGACACCTACGACACAGTGGCGGCGGCCAAGCGGCTGGCGGAAAAGGTGCAGCGGGGCCAGACCCAGGTGGCGGCAGTGCGCATTGACTCCGGCAATCTGGGGGAACTGGCGAAGCAGGTGAAGGCTCTGCTGCCAGAGACTAAAATTTTGGTCAGCGGCGACCTGGATGAACAGGCGATCGCCCAGCTACGCCAGACCAACGCCCCGATCTCGGGCTACGGCATCGGCACCAAGCTGGTCACGGGCAGCCCGGTGAACGGGGTCTACAAGCTGGTGGAAATCGACGGCACCCCAGTTATGAAAGCCTCCAGCAGCAAAGTCACCTATCCGGGGCGCAAGCAGATTTTCCGGCGGTTCGAGAACGGGCGGCTGGCGGGCGATCGCCTGGCTCTAGCCGACGAAGCTCCGATGGAAAACGAAGCGCCTCAGCTCCAGTTAATTGTGCAAAATGGCGAGATCCTGATCCCCCCCGATTCCCTCGAAACCATCGCCCAGCGAACAGCCGCCTCCGTCGCCAGTCTGCCAGAATCGGCCCGGAAGCTGGATAATCCTGAAGCGCCCCCGGTGGATATTTCCCCCCTGCTCCAGCAAACGACGGAGGCAACCCGCCGCCGCCTTACCACGCCAGCCGCTGTTTAAGATAGCCCCCTATGACCTCATCGTTTGATCGCATCGCTCTGTTTGGCACCAGCGCCGATCCCCCCCACCAGGGTCACGGGGCCGTTCTAGCCTGGCTCAACACCCAGTTCGACCACGTGGCGGTTTGGGTATCCGACAACCCTTTCAAGCAGCACCAGAGCAGCCTGGGCGATCGCCGCCGCATGCTAGAGCTGCTGATCGACGAATTGGGGGCCGACCGGGTGCAGCTGCATGCCGAACTCAGCCACATGCGCACCATCGTCACCCTGGAACGGGCCAGGGAAATTTGGCCCCAGGCGGCCTTCACCCTGGTGGTGGGAGCCGATTTGGTGCCCCAGCTGCCCAGCTGGTATCGGGCGGAGGATCTGTTTGCTGCGGTGGATCTGCTGGTGGTGCCCCGGCCTGGCTACCCCCTCAAGGAAGCTGATGTGGCAGAGCTGCGGCGGCGGACCCAGGTGGAGATTGCCGCTATTCCCCAGCAGCATGACGTGTCGTCTACCCAGATTCGTCAGGACGAGGCTGCTGCCCTGCCGCCCGCCGTGGAAGCCTATATCCATCAACACAACCTATACCCATGCCCGGAAGACTCCAGAGAAAAGCTGTCGATGCGGTAGGGGCACCCCCCCTAGC
>PYEQ01000402.1 GCA_003017785.1 filamentous cyanobacterium CCP5
GAATATGCCGTGGTGCGATCGCTCCTGGCCATGGGCAAGCGACTGTTGCTGGTATTCAACAAAGCGGATCGCTATCCGACAGCCGATCTTCAAATCATCCTTAACAACCTTAGACAACGCCTGAAGGACTTAGCTCCTGCCGATGTGCTGGCGATCGCCGCCAGTCCCCAACCTGTTTCCCTTGCTGACGGCCAGCAACTGCGCCCCGATCCAGATATTCTGTCGCTGTTAGAACGGCTGGCCGAAGTCCTGCGTCAAGAGGGAGACACCCTGATCGCCGATACCCTGCTGCTCCAGTCGGAGCAGCTGAGCCAGACTGCCCAAAACCTGATTGACCAGCAGCGTCAGCGCCAAGCCGAAGCGATCGTCGAGCGCTACCAGTGGATTGGGGCGGGGGTGATTGCCCTGTCTCCCCCGGGTATCGATCTGTTGGCAACTGCCGCCATTAACGCCCAAATGGTGGTCGAACTCAGTCGGATCTACCAGTCCCCAGTCAGCTTGGAAGAAGGCAAGCGACTGGCCGTGTCCCTGGCTAAAACCCTCACCGGCCTGGGAATCGTCAAGGGTTCTTTAGAGCTGCTGGCCTGGGGATTACAAACAAACTTAGCGACGGTGGTTGCCGGCCGCGCCCTGCAGGGAGTCAGCGGTGCCTATCTGACCCACATCGCGGGCAAGAGCTTTATTGAATATTTTCGCCGCAGCCAGGACTGGGGCGATGGCGGCATGGTGGCGGTGGTACAGGAACAGTTTCAGCTCAAACAGCGGCAGACCTTCATTCAGGCGTTTGTTAAACAGGCGATCGCCGAAAGCCAACCCCTACAGCGACTAGCCGCCGAAATCCCCAACTGGACGAGCGATCGCTCCAATCCGGACCCACCGTTAAAGCGCCCGGATCGGCCATAGCGGGAATACTGGTTGCATGGCCATATCTGTGACTTTTGCGTCAGCTGCCTGGGTAGCTGGCGCTTTCTTCATGTGATCGAGTTTGTGCTCCACAAGTACTGGCTACCCATATCGCTGGTAAATCGACATGATACACGCCAGCGTCCCTCGACCGGCGAAAGAAAAATTCTAGCGGTCAAAACCTGAAGCGCCGAATCGGCGTCACCAGAAGTTCCAAGTCAATATCTCGCCGCAGACGATCCTCCATCTCCTGGTGAATCAGCTCCGCTTCCTGCCCTGAAATACCCTGCATGTCCGTGGTTAGCTCCAGGGAGACCCGCAGCTGTCGGCGCGCGCTCTGCACCGAAAGACTCTGGATCTCAGCATTGCCTAGCTCCACGGCCCGCTCCTGAATGATTTTGGAAAGCTGAAACCGAGTTTGCTCCCGCAGCAGCAAGTCGTGAAACGAAAAGCCCAGGGGCACTCCCAAAACGAGCAAAATCAAGCTCGAAATCGTCAATCCCTGCCGAGCCCGCTTAGGAGACCCATAGTCCTGCCACAGAAAAATAATCGCCCCGCTAAAGATAATCCCGGACAGATTGGTGAGAAACAGCAGCGTCGATCCCAAGGCCACGGTTTTTGAGGGCATGGCAATACCAATGCCGATCACGCTTAATGGCGGCACCAGGGCCACCGCGATCGCTACCCCCGGCAGGGCGTCCGAAATGCGCTGACGAGATTTGGCAAATGCTCCCGCTGCACCGGCTGCCAGCGCCACCCCCAAATCGATCAGTGTTGGCTGCACCCGAATCCGAATTTCTGGCGTCAACCGATCCAGCCCCATCAGAAATGTAATCAATGCCGCCGTCATAATTGTCACGGCCACTCCCGAGAAGATGGTTAGAGCGGCTCGCTTCATCAGCCGCCGATTCCCCATCGCAATTCCGAAGGCCACCGACGTAATCGGCCCCATCAGCGGCGCAATGATCATCGCTCCGATAATCGTGGCGCTGCTGTTGGCCAGGAGTCCCAGGGTCGAAATCACTCCCGACAAAAACAACAGCATGTAGTAGTTTAGTCCTGGTTCAGCCCAGCGCCACAGATCCCGGTTGAGTGCCACAAACGGTACCGGCTTAGACTTGATCCAGGCCCAGTCGCCGCTGTTGCTGCCCTGAAACTGTCGCAGCCTGACCAAAGCTCGCTTCCAACGATAAAAGAGCTTCATTATTTCGCACACCCACCCTTCTCGGAGCGATTCCGAGTCTAGCAGTATAGATTCCGTCAGCACCCACGGATTTTGGCGATGAACCAGATCAACAAACATCCTCTCGTAAACATCAAAAACCGCCCCTCAATCGAAAGGCGGTTTTTAACGAGGTAAGCAGTGATGAAAATTTCTCTAGACAGATCTCCTAAGGGGATTTCTCGAACTGGACAAACCACCGTAGGTTGCTGCCGAGGTTCGAGACCCAACGCTCTAGCAGGTAATTTCTTTTTTCAGAGATCGCCTAAATAGAAAGACCCAGCTTCAGCCCTAGCAGCGCGTGGACAAACATCAAGGCGATCGCCAGCGTTCCCACATAGGCATGGGTCAGCCTCAGGCCATCGCTGCCGCCGCCAAACTTCGTAGCTGAAATCAGCCCGTTCAGAGCCAGTAAGCCCACAACAGCGCTCCCTGTCCAGAAATGGGGACTTTCAAAAATTGGTTGCCCCTGCATCACTAGGGACAAAACCCCGCCCGTGTAGCCCAGGACGATAAACGTAAACAGCCAAGGGGCCAGCTTCCGGTGCGTCGATCGCTGCTCCAGTTTTTTATCCTTGTCCTCAGCAATCCGTCCCTGCCAGCCAGCCCAGGCGGTAAACGTGCCCATCACAAAAATCACGATCCCCATCATTGCCGGATGGCCCCAGTGCACAATCGGCTCAGGCACACCCAGCCCCGCAAACCAGTTCGCGATCGGCTCTAGATAGCCTCGAATATTTGAAACCATGACAGTATCCCCTCTAATAACAGCAGCTCAGGATCGCCCAGATCACCTTGATCCGAATGCAACACTTCTTAAAATGCCACACCGGGTTGCCCTCAGGCAGCCTCTTGGGACATTCCTTTAAGCAGAGGAAAGCCCATCTGCTCCCGCTGTTCCAGATACAGCTGTGCCACCCGCCGCGCCAGTCCCCGCACCTGCCGGATATAGCGAGTCCGCTCTGTCACCGAAATTACCCCCCGCGCATCCAGCAGATTAAATGTATGGGAGCACTTCAGCACATAATCGTAGCTGGGCAGTACCAGTCCCCGATCCATCAGCTGTTCTGCCTCTTTCTGATACAGCTCAAATAGCGTAAACAGCATCTCAGAGCTAGAAGCATCAAAGTTATAGGTGGAGTTTTCAATCTCCGATTGCATGAAGATCTCGCCGTAGGTGGTCGTGTTGTTCCACTGGATTTTGGCGATCGCATCCACCTCCTGTAGATACATTGTCAGCCGCTCCAGCCCATAGGTCAGCTCAATTGACACCGGACGACAGTCAATCCCCCCACACTGCTGGAAGTAAGTGAACTGAGTCACCTCCATCCCATCCAGCCAGACTTCCCAGCCCACGCCCCAGGCACCCACCGCTGCATCTTCCCAGTTATCCTCCACAAACCGAATATCGTGGTCTTCCGGCTTGATCCCCAGTGCCCTCAGCGACTCTATATAGACCTCTTGGATATCACTCGGGGACGGCTTAATCAGCACCTGGTACTGGTAATAGTGCTGGTAGCGATTCGGATTCTCCCCGTAGCGCCCATCCGCCGGTCGCCGACAGGGTTCCACGTAGGCCACCGACCAGGGTTCTGGTCCCAGCGCCCTCAGAAACGTATGGGGACTCTTGGTGCCCGCCCCCTTTTCCGTGTCATAGGGCTGCACGATCAAACAGCCTTGTTTTGCCCAAAAATCATTCAGCGTCGCAATCACAGACTGGAAATTCACCGGCTTCCCCTCTTTATACGGCTGGGCGTATAGCTAGACACACGCCAGACGGTTTGAACAAAACCATTCTGCCTCAAGGGGCCGCTATGCCCAATGACCTAGACTGCTCGAATATTAACAGTAGGCTAAAGCCCTTAACTTAGAAGGATTCAAGCGATCTTCAGACACTACACTTGATGCTTCCTCAGCTTTCCAAACCACTACATGCAGAGGTCAGCTAGAAAACTTTTTGAACGAAAAATAGGACTTCTTGGCCCCTCACCTCGGTCAAATATCCTCAAATCCCTTGCTGTTAACGGGGTTTAGGGGGCGCAGAAAAACTTTGGTCAAACAGTTGACACTTTGATGACGCTTCGCTACATTAATAAAGCGCCAGAAGGGAGCGCGACATGCGCGAACGGAAGGGTGATATAGAACCTCGACAAACTTAAATAGCTTAGAAGCCTAAAAGGTTTCCGTTAATGAATTAAATTGTTCAGATATTAGCATAGGTCTAGTATTTGAGCAATAGCCGGATACTAACTGAGTATCTGGGGTTTTACTTTTCAACATGGAGAGTTTGATCCTGGCTCAGGATGAACGCTGGCGGCGTGCTTAACACATGCAAGTCGAACGAACTCTTCGGAGTTAGTGGCGGACGGGTGAGTAACGCGTGAGGATCTGGCCTTAGGAGGGGGACAACAGCTGGAAACGGCTGCTAATACCCCATATGCCGAGAGGTGAAATGGTTAATTCCGCCTGAGGATGAACTCGCGTCAGATTAGCTAGTTGGTGGGGTAAGAGCTTACCAAGGCGACGATCTGTAGCTGGTCTAAGAGGATGATCAGCCACACTGGGACTGAGACACGGCCCAGACTCCTACGGGAGGCAGCAGTGGGGAATTTTCCGCAATGGGCGAAAG
>PYEQ01000403.1 GCA_003017785.1 filamentous cyanobacterium CCP5
TGCATCGGGATGCTCGGCCGCACCGGGCTGTCATCCAACTGGCTAGGGTTTCCAGGGTCTCGACGGCTTGCGGCCCAGACAGCGGCTCGACTCGGCTGGTTTCTATTTTGGATTGGCGTGCCCCTGAGCATTGTCAGCTTTGTCCATCGGGCTGACCTTTCGGGGCCGATTTTCTGGGCTCCGGTGGTGGCCTGGCTGGCGATGCTAATGGGGCTAGCCTGTAGCCAATTCTGGCTGCGATCGCACCGACAGCACTGGCAGCGGCCAAGACAGGGCAGCTTTACCCTGGCCTCGATGCTGGGGAATACGGGCTACATGGGGCTGCCAGTGGTGCTGCTCCTGCCTCAGTTGGGAACCGACTACTTTGGCTGGGCGCTGCTCTACGATGCCCTCGGTACTCTGTTTGGCTCCTACGGGCTGGGGGTGGTGATTGCGGCGGAGTTTGGCGGGACTCCGTCGGTACCGAAACCAGGGCGCTGGCGGCAGCGACTACTAGAAGTGGTTCGTAATCCGACCCTGCTGGGATTCGGAGTGGGGGTGGTGCTCCGCCCAGTGTCCTGGCCGCCCCTGCTGGATAATACCCTCTACGGCCTGGCCTGGGGGATCATTATGCTGTCTTTGGTGCTGATGGGGATGCGGCTGCAGCAGCTATCGTCCTGGCAGAACCTCAGACCAGCGGCGATCGCGGTGTCAATCAAAATGCTGCTGATCCCGGTGGTGGTAGGAATTGTCCTAAGCCTGGTAGGGCTGAGCGGGCCCACCAGGCTGGTACTGGTACTACAGGCGGGCATGCCCTGTGCCTTTGCCAATCTGGTGCTGGCGGAAGCCTACGATCTAGACCGGGGACTGACGGTGACCTGCGTAGGGCTGAGTTCGGTGTTGCTGCTGCTGACCCTGCCAATTTGGCTGTGGAGTTTTCAGGGCAGCTAAGCATTCCTTTACTTTCTAGAACGCGATTTCGTGGGATACAGACTCCTTGCATCAACTGTGCCCCATACGGCTGCGTCCCTAGGGCTGGGGCTTTTAATTGAACTCCTCGAAGCAGAGGCTGCGATCGCATACCCGTTCTCGCACCTCATCGTCATGAAAAATGCCGACCATCCCACAGCCCTTGACTTTATGGGCTGCAATCAGCTGCATCACCACCTCTCGATTGGCCGCATCCAGCGCAGACGTTGGCTCATCCAGCAGCAGAATGGGATAGTCCACGGCAAAGGCCCGAGCAATATTCACCCGCTGCTTTTCGCCCCCTGAAAAGGTGGTTGGAGACAGCTGCCAGAGGCGTTCCGGCAGGTTGAGCTGGGTGAATAGCTGGCGGATTTTCTCCTTCGCGATTTCCGGTTCAACGCCGAAATCCATCAGCGGTTCAGCCGCCACCTCGATCGCCGGTACCCGAGGAATCACCCGTAAAAACTGGCTGACATAGCCAAGGGTGTACTGGCGTACGGCCATGAGCTGGTGGGGTTCTAGCTGGGGCAGATCCACCCAATGGCCCTGGTGTTTCACCCAGATATGGCCGCTGTCGATGCGGTAGTTGGCGTAGAGCGATCGCATAAACGTAGACTTGCCAGACCCCGATGGCCCTTGCAGGGCTACGCATTCTCCCGGCTGGATGGTCAAAGACACCCCCTTGAGCACCGGCAGCCTAACCCCGCCCTGGGGGTGCAACACAAAGCTTTTATCGAGGTTTTCGGCCACTAGCAGGGCGTCAGCCTGCTGAAGAGGTAGGACTGAAGACCCAGCAGACAGCGTGGAATAGGACATAGTTTAAGGAATCTCAGTATCGCGTAAGGGCACATGGGTAGGGGCGCGGCACCGCCCTGTCCGCAGAATCAAGGCACAAGCGTGGCGCTGACCAGCTGCTGGGTATAGGGGTGCTGCGGGTCGTCGAGAACCTGGTCGGTGAGGCCCGCTTCTACTACCTGGCCGTTTTGCATCACCAGCAGCCGATGGGCTAGCAGCCGCACCACGCCAATGTCGTGGGTCACGAGAATCACGCTCAGATCAAGGGTACGTACCAGCGATCGCATCAGATCCAGCAGCTTCGCCTGCACCGATACGTCGAGCCCCCCGGTGGGCTCGTCCATCAGCACCAGCCGGGGGCGCGTCACCAAAATCCGGGCTAGCTGCAGGCGCTGCTGCATTCCCCCGGAAAAGGTACTGGGCAGATCGTCCATGCGAGCAGGGGGAATTTCCACCTGGCTCAGCCATTCCAGGGCTTCGGTGCGGATGTTGCCGTAGTGGCGCGCCCCCACGTCCAGCAGCCGTTCGCCGATATTGGCCCCCGCCGTCACCCTCATCCGCAGCCCGTCCCGGGGATTTTGCTGGACGAAGCCCCACTCGGTTTTCATCAGCCTGCGCCGCTGGGGTTCAGGCAGGGTACGGAGGTTAACCAGGGTGTCAGCGCGATCGCGGTAGGCAATCTCCCCTTCATCCACCGGTAGCTGTCCGGCAATGCCGCTGAGCAGGGTACTTTTGCCCGACCCAGACTCGCCAATGATGCCCAACACCTGACCGGAATAGAGAGAGAATGAGATGCGATCGCAGGCGCAAATATCCCCGTAGTATTTGCTGATGTTGGTTACGGTCAACAGAGGATTCATCAATTTTATTGGCCAACCTCAACCAAAAATTCTTGAATAGCGTCATATTGATCCGGATGGTCAATATATTTAAGCAGCAGGGAAATGTCTAAGTCAGGAAAGAACTGGCTACGATTGGTTTCTCTATATTCCTGATCCTCCAACTGAACTATGCGAATTTTGCCTGCTTGCCAAAACCAAATCTCAGGAATTCTGAGGGGTAGATAGAGAGTTTTGCGATTGATGCTACCGCTGGTCACAATCACCTCAATGACCAAATCAGGTAAATCGCGACGAGTTTTGATGGAGTAAAACTCATCAGGGGTGCCAGAGGCATAGCCTTCGGCTTCTAAGGTAAATCCGCCCCGTCGATAGTGCCGAATTTCTTTTGAGCACATGTAGGCTTCTAACAAAGCGCCAAGGGTACTTTTAATAGTCTCGTGCTCATCGCTGATGGGCGACACGATTTCTAAAGCCCCCTGAAAGTAGGTTAGCCGTACAGCTCGAACGCCTTGTAAGTTAGCTTCAATGCTCTTGAACTGTGCCCAATTCACGCCATTTAGGGTGACTAGCTGTTCTTCTACGGGCGTATTTCCTAGCCGATCTTGGGTGTGCACGACTTTTTCCCTTAGTAGAAATACAGATGGAGATATCTGTTCTTAATCTAGCTGTCTTGCGGACGAGCGCTGACGCTGCTGTCGCTGGCTGCAGTAATCGGTGTCAGAGCAAATCCACAGGCGATCGCCCTGATCGTTAATCACCACCTCATCCAAATAGGTATCGGTTGCGCCGCAAAATTCGCAGGGCTGTTCCCAGGCTTCCACGGTAAAGGGATGGTCTTCAAAATCCAGGCTCTTGACTTTGGTATAGGGGGGGACGGCGTAGATGCGTTTTTCGCGCCCGGCCCCAAACAGCTGCAGGGCAGGACTCATGTGCAGTTTCGGGTTGTCAAACCGGGGGATTGGGCTGGGCTTCATCAGGTAGCGATCGCCCACCATCACCGGGTAGTCATAGGCCATGGCGATATGGCCGAAGCGGGTGATGTCCTCATACAGTCGCACATACATGGGGCCGTATTCTTCCAGGGCGTGCATTTTATTGGCCTCGGTGCGGGAGGGCTGAATGAAATACAACGGCTCCGGCATGGGCACCTGATACACCATAATCTGACCCTCCCGCAGCGGCGTTTCGGGAATCCGGTGGCGAGTTTGGATCAGGGTCGCCTCGGTGGTGCGTTCAGTGGTGGCAACGCCGCACACTTTCTTGAAGAATCGGCGAATATTAACAGCGTTGGTGGTATCGTCCGCCCCCTGGTCGATGACTTTCAGGGTGTCGTTCTGGCCGATGACCGAGGCCGTCACCTGAATACCGCCTGTGCCCCAACCGTAGGCCATGGGCATTTCCCGAGAGCTAAAGGGAATCTGGTGGCCAGGAATGGCGATCGCCTTGAGAATGGCCCGACGAATGGATCGTTTCGTCTGCTCATCGAGGTAGGCAAAGTTGAAGCCGGGTTCAGGGGAGGTGGGAGATCGGGAGATCGGGAGATCGGGAGATCGGGAGATCGGGGAAAGAGTCATGGCGCAGTTTTATGTAGGGGGTCGGCACCGCCGTGCCCTAGTGATTGATGACGATTCAAATCTCGGGTTCGCCTGGTCCCGGTGCGCTATCGGCGTGGGACGATAGGGACTCAGAGACGTTGGCATTTGACGAGCTGGCTTGGGCTTGCTCGTAATCTTTCCGCAGGCGGCGGATCAGGTTGAGCTCGGCCTGGAAGTCGATGTAGTGGGGCAGCTTCAGGTGCTGGACGAATCCCTGGGCTTCGACGTTGTCGGAGTGGTAGAGGACAAACTCTTCGTCCTGGGCAGGGCCGTCGCAGGGTTCGTTCAGGTCTTTGGCCTGGAGGGCGCGATCTACTAGGGCCATGGCCATGGCTTTGCGTTCGTTGTAGCCAAAGGTGAGGCCATAGCCCTGGGTGAACTGGGGCGGAATCTCTTGGCTGCCCTTGAACTGGTTGACCATCTGGACTTCGGTAACGGTGATGTCGGCGATCGCCACCTCAAATCCCAGTTCCTCCGGACAGATAACAACCTCCACGTCCCCCATGCGAATCTCTCCGGCAAAGGGATGGTTCTTGCCATAGCCCCGCTGGGTGGAATAGGCCATGG
>PYEQ01000404.1 GCA_003017785.1 filamentous cyanobacterium CCP5
GCACCAGCACCACCGCCGCGATAAACATCCCCGGATAGCGCAGTCGCTCCAGCAAAAACCCTAAAGGCAGCCGCGACAGTCCGTAGAACACCGCCACCGTCAGCAGCATTAGGGGCAGCAGCCAGAGCACCTGCACCGCCGCAAAGGCAAACATCAAGCTGCCCAGGCTAATCAGCTTTAGCCGTGGCGTCCAGCGATGCAGAGGCGACTCCAGTCCGGCGTAGGCCTCTAAGTTGGCAAATCCCACTACTTGCCCTCCAGTAATTCCGGCTTCACCCGCTGCAAAAACAGCGCCAGCACCGCCGTAAACGTCCCTTCCACCAGCATCAGCGGAATGTGGGCGATAGACAGGGTCATCACCGCGTTACGTTCAGTCGTGGCATCAAACTCTGCCGGAATCGTTGTCACAATCAGGGTCAAAAACACCAGCGCCGCTAGCCCCAGCCCCAAAGATCCGCCCAAAAAGGCAAACAGGCCCGTACTCCAGTTTTTGGAGAGGCGATCGCCCAGCCAGAACCGCAGCTGAAACAGATGATAGGCCAGCAGCGCCGGAACCCCCATCATGGCGGCGTTAATCCCCAGGGTGGTCAGCCCCCCGTGGCCCAGCACCAGCGCTTGAAAGAACAGCCCAATCAGGATCGCCGGAAAGGCAAAATAGCCCAAAATCACCCCCAGCAGGCCATTGAGAATCAGATGGACGCTGGCGGGCGGCACCGGAATATAGATCGAAGAGGCCACAAAAAAGGCCGCCGTCATCAGCGACGCCTTGGGAATCTCCGCCGTCGGGTCTGGTTTTTGATTGATTTTGCGCAGGGCATACCAGGTGACTAGGCCCGTCACCCCGTAGCCCGCCGCACAGACCTGGGCTGGAAGTATCCCATCGGGAATATGCACTAACGCTTGCCTCTTGAGAAAAACAGAGCTGTACCCACAAACCCCCAGATTACAGAGCCGATAGTAACCCACTGCTGCATCGGAGACAGCCCTGCCTGCACCGGCGCAGCCTCGACCTCAGGTGAGTCCGCCGCCGTAGCGGATTCACCCACCGGAATTGTCACCACATCCCCGTGCCCCGCCTGCCGCACCGTCACTTCCCAGGTGCCTGCCGAATCCGGCTCAAAGGAAAACCGTCCGCTTTCGTCCGTCGTGGCCTCAGTCCAGGGCTCCTCCAGGTTGTCAGGAGAATAAACCAGCACCTGAGCGTTAGCCATCGGGTTGCCTCCGTCGTAGGTAGCCTGGATTTGGATCTGGCCCTGACTGACTTCGATATTGGCTCCATGGGCTAGGGCTGCCGTGGCGCTCAGGGCAAGTCCGAATCCGCCGATGATGCTAGTGAGGGTGCTGGGTTTCATGTCGTCAGCTGAGTCTCCTCGCAGTGTCCCTCACCCACATGACCCAGGCTGGGCAGAATTCCTAGCAGGGTTTGATACTGCTCATCGGAGAGCTGCTGTTCGAGATCTTCGCTGGTGGCTTCTAGCTGACCGTCGGTGGCCAGGGCTGCCAGCGGGTCAAAGCCCAGGGCTCCGGTGTTGATCTCGTCGTCGGGGGGCGCTTCCCCATCGCCAAACAGGTGGTCGAAGTGGAAGGTGGCCTCCACGTCGGCGGTTTCCCCGGCGGTGAGAATCCCTTTACGCTCTTCTCCAACGAAGTCGCCGCAGCTAAAGCCCAGCTCCTCCGACATTTTCAGGGTAAAGTCGACGGTTTCGCCGGCTTTGGTGGCGGTGCCCACCAGCATCAGGGGATACCCTTCGGCTGGGCCTGATGCAGCGGGCACCATTTCCCAGGCCAGAGCGTTGTAGCGACCAGCGGGGGCTTCTACCTCGGCTACTTGAATCGGCTCTGCCGCATCATCTCCCTCGGCTAAATCCACGGTGATCGGATCCCCCAGGCTTACCTGTTCTTTAGCGCTGATCTCGCTGTCTTTTTCCGGTTCGTAGGCGGGGTCGGCCTGGTAGGCAGTGACGTCCGCCAGGGTGACATACAGGTGATCAAAGCTGACGTCCCAACCGTCTTTGGTGGTAAAGCCCTGACGCACAAAATCCTCCCCGTTGGCCCGGACAACCAGGGTACCGGTGCCATCGGCAGCGGTTTCTGCCGCCGTGGATTCTGAGTCAGATGGGTTATCTGCCTGGGGAGGCGCCCCGCTACAGGCTTGGAGAGCGATCGCCCCCACTGTCCCGACAAACCCTACAGATTTCAGAGGTGAAAACTTAAAAGCCATGCTGTGCTACCTGTTACGAAATTAGTTGGCAGAGGAAAAAAGGCAAAGAAAAAAGACAAAGACAAGAATGCAAATTACTAAAAAGCAGAAAAAAAGCGTTTGAAAAGTGAATAGCCAACATTCTTATGGACTCTCCCGGAAGCTGCAATGCCTCAGGGGGGCATTACTGGGGGATCTTTAGTTTTTTTCCAGCATTGGGCCGAGTTTTTACCTCTTTTGGTAGATGAGGAGTCATTCTCAAGGGAGAGAGAAAATACATAAAACATGCGGCCAGAGTAAAATGTCAAGCCCACCGCTATTGACGACACAAATTTCAATGTTCGACGACGGGTCTTTTGTGAAGGCAACTGTTAGTTGCCTATAGTGAACAAGCTTTGTCTTACTTTCGGAAAACCATGACCACTGCCCCCCTCAAACCCAAGCTTCTGTCTGTTGGCAGGCACGCCCACGGCACTGTAGCGATCGGGCTGTCTGCCCACGGCATCATCGCGATCGGCGTGTCAACCCACGGCATCGTGTCGATCGGGGTAATCGCCATGGGGGTGTTTTCCTTTGGCCTGGTGTCAATGGGCATCACCAGCCTGGGCCTCGTATCCATGGGCATCGTCACCTACGGCCAGCAGTCCATGGGCCTGCTCAACCACGGCAGCCACGACATGACAGATCATTCTGGCCACGACATGCCGATGGAAACCGACGTGATGGAGATGCCTGAGTAATCCAGCGGAGATAAAATGGCTGAACCATCAGCAGATTCCGTAAGACTCTATGGCAACCACCCTCAATGCCCTCAGCTACGACCCACCCGGCGGCAGCGGTGACTGGCTGCTGGTTGCTCTCCACGGCTGGGGAGCCAACGCCGCAGATCTCTTCGGACTGGCGGGCTATCTGAACCTGCCCGGCTTCAAAATGCGGTTCCCCGATGCCCCCTTCCCCCATCCTCAGGTGCCGGGAGGCCGCATGTGGTATGGTTTTCCCTACACTTACGATTTTCGATCGCCCCCCAACTTTCAAGACCAGGCAGACCTGCAAGAGAGTCGCCGTCTGTTGCGGACCTGGATGGAGTCCTTGGAAGCCTCCACCGGCATTCCCTTGAATCGCACCGTGATGGCTGGATTTTCTCAGGGCGGAGCGATGACTTTAGATGTGGGGACAGATTTGCCGCTGGCCGGTCAGATCATTCTCAGCGGCTATCTGCATGGGGCGTTGCCGCCATCTCCCCCTCCCCGTTCGGTGATGATCGTCCACGGCAAGCACGATCCGGTGGTGCCGGTAGAGCTGGCCCATCAAACTCAGTCCCGCCTGCAAGAGATTGGGCTGGCCCCCAAGTATATAGAAATCTCTATGGGCCATGAGATTCCCCCAGAGGTTATCGGACAAATCGTTGGGTTTTGCGAAGATTTAGGCTAAGCATCCCCGGCTTTGACCATCAACTCTTAGGATGAGAAATGAAAACTGCTATTCCCATTTTTTTGGGAAAAAAGAGCAGAATTCGGGGGGAAACACCATGACTCTGACTACGATTCACGTATCTCAGCAGGCGGTGTCCGACATGACGCCTGAGACTACAGCCGAGTTAGCCAAACGATTGGAGCAAGATGCCTATGACAACGCTTTCGAGGGACTGCAAGACTGGCATTTGCTGAGGGCGGTTGCCTTTCAGCGGCCTGAGCTAGCTGAGCCCTACGTTCACCTGCTCGATCTCGAACCCTTTGACGAAGCCTAATTGAGCCAGCCTCGACGGGTTTTAATCGGCATCGGCGGCGGTATCGCCGCCTACAAGGTCTGCCACGTCATCTCAGCGTTAGCAAAGGATGGCGTGGCAGTTCGCTGTGTGCTGACCCAGCAGGGGCAGCAGTTTATTCCAGCTTTGACGGTATCGGCCCTGTCCCGCCAGCAGGCCTATACTGACGATGATTTCTGGCAGCCCCAGGGACGACCGCTGCACATCGAACTGGGGGAATGGGCGGAAGTATTTTTGTTGGCTCCCCTTACCGCCAATACCCTCGGCAAGCTGGTGCATGGGCTGGCGGATAATTTGCTGACCAATACGGTACTGGCCTCCACCTGTCCGCTGCTGGTGGCCCCGGCCATGAATACCGACATGTGGCAGCAGCCCCCGGTACAGGAAAACTGGCGGCGACTCCAGCAGTGGGCCCGGGTTCATGCCGCTGATCCGATCGCCGGAATGCTGGCCTGCGATCGCGTTGGCACCGGGCGCCTGGCGGAACCGGAAGACATTCTGCCCCACCTGCACTCTCTGCTCCACAGCGGCGGCCAGCGGGATCTCTCAGGCAGGCGAATCTTGATTAGCGCCGGCAGCACCCGGGAGTTTCTCGACCCGGTACGATTTCTGGGCAACCCCTCCACCGGCAAAATGGGGGTGGCCCTGGCCCTGGCCGCCAGCCATCGGGGAGCAGCCGTGACCCTGGTGCATGGCCCGTTGGCATCCTCTCTGCGAGCGCGGCTGGGGAAT
>PYEQ01000405.1 GCA_003017785.1 filamentous cyanobacterium CCP5
GTCGTAGTGGGCCAGGGCGATCGCCGTATCGGCAAAGCTGCGTCCCCCGGCCATATCGGAGCGAATATCCGTCTCGGTGATCATGAACTCTTCCTGGCCGTAGGCAGGCCATCCGATAATCCGCCGCCCCTCACGAATGTAAGGCATCAGGCTGAGCCCCGACTGGGTGCCCAGCGGGGAGTCGGGCCCGGACAAAAAGGTGAGCGGCATAGTCGCCGTAGCCTTGGTTTCTAGCAGCCATTCAGCAAACACCAGGGCATTCTCTTCGGCATAGTTAAGGGCCTGGGAAGAGAGACCGCCCATCCAGTTTTGGTATTGCTGGGTGGCCGCCAGGGCGGCCCCATCCATAATCAGCGGGTCGTCGATGATGTTCCAGTCGTTGCCCCGGTTCCAGTTGACCAGGGTGATCTCTCCGGCCAAGGACCGGTTAACAGAGGCCCGCCCCCGATACTTGCTAATAATTCGCCGGTAGTTGAACAGGCTACGGCCGTGGAACATGGGATAGCCTTCCATATCAAAAGACGGGCGGTAGTCTGATTTGGGCAGGCTGGTCTGCACCTGGCTCAGGAGCTGATGGCTGGAGCCCAGGTCGTCTAAGATGGCCACCGCAAAGGGAAACGTGACGGCTTGGGTGCAGGCAGGGTTGGCTTCAGCTGGGGCATTGGGCTCCCCTAGCCACCCCTGGGCGTCGGAGCCGATGCGATGGGGGATCTGGGCCCAGGCCACCAGTTCTCCGGTATCGCTGGCGTCAATCACCAGCAGCCGTTTTCCCACCGGAGGCTGCAACCGGATTGGAATTTTCTCGAAGCGGTCATCCTCCGACCAGGCATACCAGACCGGCAGCTCCTGGGACAGACGGCCCGTGGGTACGTATTGGGGATGCTTCGGTATCCGCTTGACCCCATAGACGGCGGTGATGGTGCGTCCGGTGGGGTCAAAAGCGGCTCCTTTGAATGCTGTTGAGGTGGCCCAGTGGCTGCCGGGGGCTGTGGGTAGGGCCTGCTGCAACCACTGCTGGGCGGCGCTAGCTCCGGCGGCGGGCAGAAAACACAGGCTCCCCACCCAGCAGCTGTTGGCTTCGTACGCTGTTTGAAAATGGCCCATGCCGGTCCAGTCGGGCAGGCTAATCGGCTGGCTGCGAATCAACTGCTTAAAGTCGAGCCAGTTCTGGGAGAAGTTTTGGCGCCATCCCATGGCTCGGGACTCATCCACCGCTGATACTCCCTGGGAGCTAATCTGGCCTCCAAGCCAGGGGCTGAGCTCGATCAGGCAGGTTTGAATGCCCGACTTCATGGCCTGGTGAGCGGCAGCGACGCCGCCGAGGGACCCCCCGACCACGACCACCTCACATTCCCAAACCTCCTCGGCCCGGGGCAGGGGGTCGAGCTGGGGTCTACCGTTAGCGGCGCTCAGGGGCGCTGAGCCGGTGGCAAAGGCGGTTTGGGTAAGGACCGGGGCGATCGCCCCCGATTGGAGCGCCACGGGCGGTTTCGAGGCGTTTTCTTTGAGCTGTTTGGCCCCTGACAGGGCACCCCCGACGACAAAACCGGCCAGTACGCCGATCGCGAGTTTGAAGCCAAGGGGCGGACGCCGGAGAACTGAGCCCAAAAATCGGCCACGGAAGGTCATAGATGGGGTTGCAGCTGCCTAAAACGCTAAAAAGCTTAGCAGTGAATCCCTTAGACGGAGCGAATTTGGCCAGAATTTCGCGATCGGCGCCGGTTATATCTGAGGCCCTGCCCTACCCAGTGGCAGGTCTTGGGCGTAAATTCGCCGCAGTGTCGCCAAACTGTGGGGAAAGTTACATTTTTCCGATCGCCCTTGTGGGTTAGTGAACTAAGGCATGCTTCGCCCTAGGCCGCGGTTTTCGCCCGATTGACTGCCCCTTACGCTGGCTCTCGTTAAGTTCCATCTATGCAGACCTTCCTCAATTTCCCGGCCTCCGATCGCCTTTGGCAGCGACTCCAGCAGGGAATGCAGCCCCAGGTCCTGCTCTCCAGCCTAGCGGCGGGATTGGTCACCGGGGTAATTGGGGTGATTCGGGGGATTTCCTATGCCAGCCTGATTTTTTCTGGAGCTCTGGCGACCCACCTGCCCGTGGGCCTGGGCATGACCGTGTTCAGCACGGCGATCGTCGCCGGAGTCGTAGCTCTGACCAGCACCCTACCGGGCATGATCGCCACCCCCCTGGCGGCGCCGGCCACGATCATGGCGATCATGGCGGCGGCGATCGCCCAGGAGCTATCCGGGGTGCCCGACGGGGAGGTATTGGCGACAGTGCTAGTGGCGATCGCCCTGGGGGCCCTGCTCACGGGGCTGATGCTGCTGGGGCTGGGGCTGCTACGCCAGGGAGAACGGATTCGGTTTGTGCCCTATCCAGTAATCGGCGGATTCATGGCCGGGACCGGCTGGCTGCTCACCAAGGGCTTCATCCAGATCGTCACCGATATTTCCCTGACTCCGGCGACTCTGCTGGATCTGAGCCAGCCGGAAATGCTGGTGCGCTGGCTGCCGGGACTGGGGTTTGCCATCGCCCTGCTGGTGGCCACCCGCCTCTGGAAGCAGTTTTGGGTGATGCCCACTACTCTGCTGGTGTGTGCGGGGCTGTTTTTTCTGACCCTGGAGGTTGCCCAGATCTCCATCCCGGAGGCCCGGGCGGCGGGCTGGCTGCTGGGGGCTTTTCCCAGCGGCCAGCTGTGGCATCCCCTCACCCCCGCCACCCTGACTCAGGTGCACTGGTGGGCGATCGCCCACCAGTCCGGTAGTCTGCTGACGGTGATGTTCGTCAGCCTGCTGTCCCTGCTGCTGAGCAACAGCAGCATTGAGCTGGTGGTGGGGCGCGATCTGAATTTGAGTAAAGAAATGACCGCCATCGGCCTGGCTAACCTGGCCTCGTCCCTGGGAGGGGGGATGGCTGGTAATCAGGCCCTGCCCAGCACCCTGCTGGTCCACGACATTGGCGGCAAGTATCGCCTCTCCGGACTGATTGCCATGGTGCCGGCGATCGCCGTGCTGGCCCTGGGCTCCGCCTTTCTGTCCTACCTGCCGAAGGCGGTGCTGGGCAGTTTGATTCTGTATTTGGGTCTATCCCTGCTGTGGCAGTGGCTCTATCAGGCCTATTTCAAGCTGCCTTTGAGCGACTACCTGACCGTGTGGGCGACCCTGATTGTGATTGACGCGGTGGGGTTTTTGCAGGGCGTCGCCCTGGGATTCGTGATCACCGTAATTTTGTTTATGGTCCGCTACAGCCAGGTGGACATCGCCAAGCAGATGCTCTCCGGCGACACCAGCCGCAGCAACGTGGTGGGCCGCAGCCCGGAGCAGGGGCAGCTGCTCAGCCAGCAGGGCAGTCAGATCTACGCCCTGGAGCTGCAGGGGTATTTATTCTTTGGCACCGCCAACTACTTATTAAATAAGGTGCGCGATCGCGCCGCCGACACCGACAAGCCCCTGAAATACATCATCATCGACTTTCGCCAGGTGAGTGGCCTCGACTCCTCCGCCGTGCTCACCTTCAGCAAAATTTTCAAGCTGGCCCGCCAGCGAACCATGATCCTGGTGCTCACCAACCTGATGCCAGAGTTCGAAGCGGCGCTCCAACGGGGCGGTGTGGACTGCAGCGGTGACTGGGTTCAGGTCTTGCCCGACCTGGATCGGGGGCTGGAGTGGTGCGAACAGCAGCTGTTGGCGGCGGCCAGTCCGCCCCCTGCTGACTCTATTCAGGATCACCTGATACAGCGGTTTCTAGCGCCCGATCAGGCCCAGGCGTTTTTAGACTATCTGGAGCCCCTATCCCTGCCCGCGGGCCACTTCATCTTTCGCCCCGGCGAGATGAGTTCGGAACTCTACTTTATTGAGTCGGGCCAGGTGAGCGTGCTCCTAGAGCTGGAAGATGGCCGCACCAAGCGGCTGCAAACCTGCTCAGGGGGTCAGCTGCTGGGAGAAATGCGGTTCTACAACAAGGTGCCCCTGTCGTCGTCAGTGGTCACGGACACCGCCAGCCACGTGTATCGCCTCAGCCGAGAGTCTTTTAGTCGCATGCAGCAGGAGGCTCCCGATCTGGTCCAGGCCCTCCAGGGCCATATCGTGAACATCCTCTGCGACAGCCTGATTCGCCGGGGCGAACAGCTGCGGGTCATGCAGTAATCGCTTCTGTCTCCTTTCGCCGTGTTCTAGCCGTTACCATGCCCAGCCCGTCCGAGCCTAATTCCTCCGCTTCATCAGAATCCAGCGACGAGTGGTCGTTTCTGGGCGGTCAGATACCGCTGCAGACGGTCATGACCAGCCTGATCGCGGGGGGCATTACCGGCCTGATCGGCGTGATTCGAGCGATTTCCTATGCGGCGCTGATTTTTTCGGGCAGCCTGGCCGCCGACCTCAACGTCGGGGTTGGCATTGCCGTGTTTAGCTCGGCCATCATCAGCGTGGTGGTGGCCCTGACCAGCTCTCTACCGGGGATGATTGCCACCCCCCTGGCGGCCCCGACCATGGTGCTGACTGTACTGGCTGCCCGCATCGCCGTTCAGGTGCCGGCAGACCTGGGCCATGATGCGGTGGTTGTGAGCGTGATTGCCGCGATCGCCCTCGGGTCTGTCATCACCGGGGCGGTGCTGTGGCTGCTGGGGCAGCTGCGCTGGGGAGATGCCCTGGACCTGCTGCCCTATCCGGTGGTGGGCGGGTTCATGGCCGGGAC
>PYEQ01000406.1 GCA_003017785.1 filamentous cyanobacterium CCP5
ATCGATGGCTTTGTAGTAGCGCCGGGCTTCTTTGAGGGTGGTTTCGTTGTCCCTGGCTAAGCTCGGCGGCACCTCCAGGCTGACGTAGCCGTCGAGACCGTCGGTTTGTTCATAAATGGGCATCAGGGTGTCGCAGGCGTTGCGGATGTCTTCAAACACCAGCATTTCGTAGATTTCCTCGACGGATTTCCCCTCGCGGATGCCCTTTTCGATGTCTTCGTCGTAGATCACATTGCCGGCGATCGCCTTTTGGAAAATCGCTGGGTTGGAGGTGATCCCATGGACATCTCGGGTGTCGATTAGCTGCTTTAGCTCACCGGAGCGGAGAATATCACGGTTCAGATTGTCCATCCAAACGCTTTGACCGTAGTCTTTGAGTTGCTTAATGGGAGTGTTAACTGCCATAAATTAAAGTCCTCTCTAACTTGCTTCTAACGTAACTGGGCTGCCAGTGGCCGCCCGGTAATAATGCTGCTGGGGCCCGCTAACGGTTGGGGGCAACGGTGGTCTGTTCTCGCTGCCGTTCCTGAATGAACGACTCCACGAGTTCCACGTCTTCAGCACTGCCAATAACTAGGGGCGTCCTCTGGTGCAGCTTGGAGGGCACCACGTCCAAAATCGGTTGCTGGCCGGTGCTGGCCTTGCCCCCTGCCTGCTCCATTAAATAGGCCAAAGGAGCCGACTCATACAGCAGCCGCAGCTTGCCGTCGGGATTTTTCAGGGTGCCGGGGTAGAGAAAGACGCCCCCCTGCATCAAAATTCGGTGAAAATCCCCCACGAGGGCACCGCTGTAGCGGGCCGAGTAGCCTTCGTGGCGATGCACATAGCGAATGAAGTCCCGGTAGGACTCTTCCCACTGCCAGAAATTGCCTTCGTTCACACTGTAGTTGGAGCCGTGGGAGGGCATCTGGATGTTCTCTTGGGAAAGAATAAACTCTCCCAGGCTGGGGTCAAGGGTAAAGGCGTGGACGCCGCGTCCGATGGAATACACCAGCACCGTACTGGGGCCGTAAAGAATATAGCCCGCCGCCAGCTGATCCCGTCCGGGGCTCATCAGGTCGGAGGCCGACTGGTCTAGGTCTTCGCCCTTTTGGCGGCGAATGGCGAAAATCGACCCAACATTGAGGTTGATGTCTACATTGCCAGACCCGTCGATGGGGTCATAGAGCAGGGTGTAGCGTCCCACCGGACAGTTTTCAGGGATGTAGTAGGGCTGATCCATCTCCTCAGAGGCGAGACGGCACACTAGACCGCTCTGCTTGAACACAGAGATAAAGACGTCGTTGGCATAAATGTCCATGCGCTTGACCTCTTCGCCCTGGACGTTGGTCTCGCCGGTAAAGCCGAGGGCCGCTTCTAACAGTCCGGCCCGGGTCAGACGACGGGCGACGAGCTTGCCCGCGAGGGCAATCCGATTCATCAATGCGCTGAGGTCCTGAGCCTCAGGCCCAAAGCTCTGGAGCTGCTGAAGCACGTGGCGGGAGAGCGTGGTGCAGTCTCGATCCAGCACGTTAGCGGCATCTGATGGCTGATAGGCTTCGACCATAGAAAAATCCTTCTTGGTGAGCTACGAATGGCTGAGCCATTGCCCACAGTCTAAGTAGACATCCGGGAAACCCAAACAACCTTTAGACGGGCTTTAGATCTTGGCCCCGCAAATCTCCATCGTCTGAAGTAGGCCGCCCGGTAGATTTGCCTTGGTGAGATGGGGATTTAAGGCGCTGCCCGCGCTCATATGCCACATCCCTATGTAAGGTGGGCAGGGCTCACTTCGAAGGCTCTTGCACTGAAGTCATCGGTTTGGCAGTTTGTCGTCTGTATTTCATTTCGATATTCCGATCCAGCTTGACAGGGCTAGTCCCTGTTAGCGCGTTTCTGCTGCCGCATTTTTGATCTGGAGGCAAATCTACTTTTCGGTCGAATCGGATGATGGGGGAGAGGCCCCATACTATAGCGGCTGATTGCCTGCGATCGCGAAGCCGACGCCAACGCCGATACCAGCGGAGTCTGGGGGTTAAATACGAGCAAATCGAATGAATCTACTGATTTTTGGAGCGACGGGAGATACCGGACGGGAACTAGTCAAGCAGGGACTGGAGCAGGGACATACGGTCACCGGTTTTTCTCGCCATGCGGATGAACTCACCCAGGACTACCCGGCGGTGCAAACGGTGCAGGGAGATGTCACCGATATGACTGCCGTCGCAAAGGCCGTGCAGGGACAGGATGCGGTGCTGTCTGCGCTGGGGTCGTCGAGCCTGAAGCGGAATCCGGCTCTGGTCAAAGGGGTGGAAAATATTGTTGCTGCGATGGAACAGCATAATGTCCGCCGGTTGGTGTATCAGTCGTCTTTGGGAGTTGGCGACAGCCGGGATCAGGTCAACTTCCTGGTGCGGTACATCATCATTCCGCTGGTGCTGCGCCCTGCGATTCAAGATCACGCTGAGAAAGAGCAGATCATTCAGCGAAGCAAGCTTGACTGGGTGATTGTGCGCCCTGCCGGACTCAACGATGATGCTAAAACCGGCGAGTACAAAGCGGGGGAAAACATTGAATTTGGGGCCAGAATAGCCCGCGCTGATGTAGCTGACTTCATGCTGAAGCAGGTCAGTGATGACACTTACTTGAAGAAGACGCCAGGGATTTCTTATTAGTTTCTAGAGGCGGGCCAAGCTATGGGAGAGTTGCGATCGCACTCAACAAAACTTCTACTGCTTTTGTACAGGATCTTCCATTGGCGGATGGCGGTTTACTGTTTTGTCAGCGGCACGAATGGCTAGAATGCGCTCTCGATTAAGCTTGAGAACTTCAACTGTTGCCCTGCCAACGGCAGTTATCCCCAATATTTTTAAGCAATCTGTTGACCCGATAAAATGAGCTTTCCACTGTTGGGTTCTGGGATTGAACAGTAAAACCTGTTCATCGGTCTGCGGATCAATGGGGGATATGCTAGCAGTTCTTTGCGGGGACAATGAGCCCAAGTCGCGCTTCTCTCTGGTAGTGGTACTTGGTGCGATCGCTTAGCAGCAACGTACCCTACAAGATCGGCGATCGTGCTTTTAATTGCCAATTTTACAGACTCCAATTTGATAAGGATATTCACCTAAGGCTTCATAGTCAAGCATAAACTCCGTGAGACTCACGCAAGGATATTCTTCAATCAAATAGGAGGCCATTGTGGGAAAGAATGTGATGATAATTCCTGCCATTCGGAGCGTACCTTCTAAAGATCTAAACCCCATCCAGGTTGAAACCTGGATGGGGTTTATGTCAGGCAGCGGAGGGGCTTGGTTTAGGCAAAGGTAATCCGTCTTCCTCTAATAGAAGCTGCAAAACTTCTTGTCCATTTTTGGCAGCTTCTTCATAGCTATCGCCATGAGTCCGATAGGTTTGTTCAGGGAAATCCGGCAAATGCACCAGGTAACAGTCGTCTTCCTCAGACCAGACAATCACCATCTCGTAGCGAAGATTACTCATTACCTTCATCCCCTCGTTGCATCACTATTCTAATCGCTTCGGCAACTTCACTCTCCTGGTAGGGCTTAGCATCGCTGCCATCCTTTCCAGATAGGGTTACTCGTCCCGGATATTGTGGATGTAGCCATTTAGTATGGCTTCCTTTCCCTGACTTTTCATAAAAGCCAGCTTTTTTGAGCATTGCCTTCAGCTCTCGAATTTTCTTTGGCACCTTTAAATTCCCCAAGAATCTTAAATATAGTTGAGCTTTTACCGGACTTCGAGTAAATTCATGGGGCGGGGAATGGAGTCTAGGCAGGGACTAGAGGAGTAGCAGCTCCCCTAATCCCCTGTGACATCCCTCTTAGCTCAGGTAAGCGAGATGCCCTGGAAGCCATTCTAGGATCTAGCGTCGAACTACCTTCATTTTGGGAATCGCTAGACAGTTCCCCGTTTTCCTTCACCGAAAACGGAGAAAACCCGATGTTTCAATCTTCCTCTGGAGGCAGCTCTGCCTCCGCACCCTTCAATCTGCCCACCTATCGCCCAGACCGGCTCTGTCACATTCTCCTGGGCGACCACAAGGCACTGGTCGAAGCGATTAACCGCATGGCCGTTTTGGGCTACTGCGAAAAGATCGCCTGGATCGACCCCATCCCCACCGGGCGCAGCGGTGAATATATCAGCGTCATGACCCGCCGGATTGCACCGGCTGAGTAGGGGACTTTTCTCTGCTTCCCAGGCTCTTGCCTGGGAATCCCCCCTGAGCAATTCTGCTGTCGTGGGGATGAGGCAGTAGAAACACCAGCTCGAAAGAGTCGTCGTTTGAAACCCCGTTATTTAACGTGCGATCGCGGCTTTGCCTGAAGACCAGCGCAGTCCCCAGAATCCGTGCTGGACGCATCGTTCACACCCTGGAAACGGCGGCAGAGGAGTATGAAGCGGCGATCGTCGATAACCAGATTGTTGAAGTAGTTGAGTACCAGGATTCTCGGGGCTTTGTGCAGTATGCCGACACCCTTTATCAAACCATTGCCCTGGCCCTGGCCCAGGATCGTCCGGCCGATCACGCCGCCATCGCCCAGGCTTTGGCCGCTCTCCGGGGGATCTGGCCTTCGGTGAACCCACCGGCCACCCCGGTTGCGCCCCCAAGCGAGGTGTATAGCCTGGTGTCCCAGGTTAAGCTCCACAGCTAAGGAAGGCAGTCCCTGGCTTCGCCAGCCCCCC
>PYEQ01000407.1 GCA_003017785.1 filamentous cyanobacterium CCP5
TCAGGGGCCGGTCGGTTTGCAGACCGACGATTTGCTCCAGGGATTGGTCAATGTAGCCGGGAGCGTGGGCGGTGATGCTGGAAGGAACTTTAGTGTCCACATCCAGAATGCCTTTCTGGCGCTCCTGCTCCATTAAGGCTTTAACCTGATCCCACAGGGCCAGGGTGCGATCGCTCGGCCCCGCCAGAAACGCCCCGTCCCCGGTATAGGGGTGATAGTTGGCCTGAATGAAGTCCCGCAGGTTGACCTCGACGGTCCAGATGCCCGAACGGAAGCCCAGCCAGGCCCGCTGGTTGTCGGGCATCAGGGGAATGTCGGTGTTGCGAATGGGGGTGGTGACCATAGTTGACCTCGCAGTGGAATGAAAATCAGTAGGGGCGCACGGCGTGCGCCCAATGCAGCAGTTACGAATTCGTCCGGGGATTTGGGGATTCATGGAATGGGACGATCGCCCGTCCATCCAAATCGGGAATTTTCGCTGTCGTTAGCCGGTGGGTTCGCCCGCCAGGGGCAGGGACCGAGGCAAAGGCGGGGGGTAGGCTTAACCCACCCTACGCATGGACAGGTGCTTCTGCCTTCTGCCTGCCGCCTGCTGCCTGTGCCTCAGGTGATCGCCCTAAATAGGCATCCACTAGCAGCTGTTTCAGGTCGCTAATCAGGGGATAGCGGGGATTAGCGATCGTGCACTGGTCGTCAAAAGCCTGATCGGCCACCAGATCCAGCTTGGTGAAGAAATCATCTTCGCTACCGGCCATGGCGTCGCGGATCGAGGCGGGGATGTCGAGCTGCCGCTTCAGGTCTTCAACGGCCCCAATCAGGGCATTCACCTTTTCAGCTTCCGTGATGCCAGCCAACCCCAGGAATTCGGCAATGCGGGCATAGCGGGCATTGGCTTCGGGATATTTGTACTGGGAGAAGGTCGCCTGCTTGAAGGGGGCGTCGGTGGCGTTGTAGCGGATGACGTGGGAGATCATCAGCGCGTTCGCCAGCCCATGGGGAATGTGGAAGCTGCCGCCGAGCTGATGGGCTATGGAGTGGCAGATGCCCAGAAAGCTATTGGCAAAGGCCATACCGGCGATCGCCGCCGCGTAGTGCACCTTCTCCCGCGCTTCCGGATCGCGGGCTCCGTAGCGGTAGGCCCGGGGCAGATACTCAAATAGTAGCTGCATCGCCTCCAGGGCCAGCCCGCTGGTGAAGTCGGAGGCCATCACCGACACGTAGGCTTCCAGGGCATGGGTGAGGGCGTCGATGCCGCCGTAGGCCGTGAGCCGCTTGGGCAAATTCAGCACCAGGGCCGGATCGACGATCGCCATGGTGGGGGTCAGGGCATAGTCCGCCAGGGGATACTTGATGCCCACCCGGTGATCGGTGACCACGGCAAAGGGGGTGACTTCTGAGCCGGTGCCGGACGTGGTGGGAATTGCCACCATCACGGCCTTTTCCCCCAGGGGCGGCAGCTCATACACCCGCTTGCGGATGTCCATAAACCGCATCGCCAACCCCTCAAACTCGATATCGGGGTGCTCGTACATTAGCCACATGACTTTAGCAGCGTCCATGGGAGAGCCGCCGCCGAGGGCGATAATCACGTCGGGGTTGAAGGAGTTCATTAGGGTCAATCCCCGCTGTACCGTATCCAGGGACGGGTCTGGCTCGACGTCGTAGAAAATATCGTAGGCAATGCCCACCTGCTTGAGGGCGTCTTCCAGGCTGGCGGTCATGCCCAGGTCGTAAAGGGGCTTGTCGGTAACAATGAAGGCCCGTTGCTTTCCGGCCAGATCGCGAATCGCCACGGGCAGCGACCCGTACTTGAAATAAATTTTGGGGGGCACCCGGAACCAGAGCATGTTTTCTCGCCGCTCGGCCACGGTTTTGATGTTGAGCAGGTGCTGGGGCTCGACGTTCTCACTGATGGAGTTGCCGCCCCAGGTGCCGCAGCCCAGGGTCAGGGACGGATCGAGGCGGAAATTGTACAGATCGCCGATCGCCCCCTGAGAGGACGGGGTGTTGATCAACACCCGGGCGGTTTCGACGCTGTCTTCAAACCGGCGAATGTGGTCAATGTTGCCTGGCTCGGTGTAAAGCACCGCCGTATGCCCCCGCCCGCCAAAATGCACCAGCTGCTTGGCCTTGCTGACGGCGTCTTCAAAGTCTGAAGCGCGATACATCGCTAGCACTGGCGACAGCTTCTCGTGGGCAAAGGGTTCATCCGGGCCGATGTCGCTCACCTCGCCGATCAGCACCCGCGTATTCTCAGGCACCGAAATGCCCGCTAGCTCCGCCAGCCGCGTCACCGGCTGACCCACGATTTCGGCATTCAGGCGACCGTTGACGATTAGTTTTTGGGCCAGGGCCGCGCGATCGCCCTCGTTTAAGAAGTAGGCGCCGCGATCTATAAACTCTTGGCGCACCGTCCGGTAAATGTTGTCCACCACGATCACCGACTGTTCGCTGGCGCAGATCATGCCGTTGTCAAAGGTTTTGCTAAGCAAAATCGAGGACACCGCCACCTTGATATCGGCAGAATCGTCAATTAAAGCCGGGGTATTGCCTGCCCCGACGCCGAGGGAGGGCCGCCCCGACGAATAGGCGGCCTTCACCATGGCCGGTCCGCCCGTAGCTAAAATCAGGCTGATATCCGGGTGCTGCATCAACGCCTGGGATAGCTCCACCGACGGCTCGTCGATCCAGCCGATGATGTCGGGCGGGGCGCCTGCGGCAACAGCCGCTTCTAGCACCACCTGAGCGGATCGAATCGTACAGCGCTGAGCCCGAGGATGGGGCGAAAAGATAATCGCGTTGCGGGTTTTGAGGGCAATCAACGCTTTAAAGATAGCCGTCGAGGTGGGGTTGGTGGTCGGCACAATGCCCGCCAGGATGCCGACTGGTTCCGCAATGCGCTGAATGCCGAAGGATTTATCTTCCTCAATGACGCCGCAGGTCTTCTCCTGCTTGTACTTGTTGTAGATAATTTCTGAGGCGAAATGATTCTTGATGACCTTGTCTTCGACGACGCCCATGCCGGTTTCTTCGACGGCCATTTTGGCCAGGGGAATGCGGGCGGCATTGGCGGCGAGGGCGGCTTTCTTGAAAATTTGATCGACGGTTTCCTGGGGAAAGTGAGCGTAGGCTGCCTGGGCAGACTTAACCCGCTGAATCAGGTCTTCTAGGGCCTGGAGGTTGGCGATCGCCATAGTCAATTCTCCTCAATAGCTGGAGCTTCTCTCTAACCTAAGGGCGGCGCAGGGTCGATGCAGATGGGAGGCCAATCACCGCCGCCGGTTACGGCAGATCTGACCCAGAAGCCTTTCTGCATAAGCTTTCCTTAATAATCCGCCAGAACCGCCTCAGATCAGGCGTTTGAGTAAATATGCTTAACGCCTGTAGTCTTAGTGTAGTGCGGCTGACCAGAATAATATCGCTCGATTCACAAAATAAAATGAGTTTCTAAGTATTAATTTTTTCAGCCATTGGGAACTGATAAATCAGCCACTTTGATATCGGCTAAAACGTAGCTAATGAATCACTTTAGAGGTTGTTTTTTCTTCAATAAACAATCCAGATGTTGTTTATATCCATGCGACAACGGGCGATCGCTGGGATGTCATCAAGTCATTTCAACTTAAGCTTTGTTTTAGATCCATCCGAAGAATTTTGGCTCTAAGGTTGAGGTGGCTTTTAGAACGTGTGATTAGGAACCGTTATATCTGATTCATCCAGCACATTCATCCAGCACATTTCGTCAGGGGCTTACATGAAGATGCAGACGGATTTCCAGACTGCAAACCTAGCATCGACGCCCGATCCGGCCTACGACATTCTGAGATCGGAGTACCAGCCCCTAAAGGCGCTCTTTAAGCCCAAAACCGTGGCTGTGGTGGGCGCCAGCGATCGCCCCGGCAGCGTCGGTCGCACCCTGCTGTGGAACCTGATCAGCCATCCTTTTGGCGGCACGGTGTTTCCGATCAACCCCAAGCGCACCAGCGTCCTGGGCATCAAGGCCTATGGCTCGATTAGCGCCGTCCCCGAAACCATCGAACTGGCGATCATCGCCACCCCGGCTCCCACGGTGCCCGCCATTATTCGTGAATGCATTCAGGCTGGCGTCAAAGGGGCGATCGTCCTGTCGGCTGGCTTCAAAGAAATTGGTGCCCCCGGCATTGCCCTAGAAGACGACCTGCGGGAACAGCTGCGTCAGAGTTCCCTGCGGCTGATTGGGCCTAACTGCCTGGGGGTGATGAATCCCCAGGTGGGGCTGAACGCCACCTTTGCCAGCGCGATCGCCAAGCCGGGCCATGTCGCCTTCTTGAGCCAGAGCGGCGCCATCTGCACCGCCGTGCTGGACTGGAGCGTGCGCGAAAACGTGGGCTTCAGCGCCTTTGTCTCCATCGGCTCCATGCTGGATGTGGACTGGGGCGATCTGATCGACTACCTGGGCAGCGATCCCCACACCCGCAGCATCGTGATCTACATGGAAACCATCGGCAACGCCCGATCGTTTCTCTCCGCTGCCCGAGAAGTGGCCCTCACCAAGCCAATTATTGTGATCAAGGCCGGGCGTACAGAAGCGGCGGCCAAGGCGGCGGCCTCCCACACCGGAGCACTGGCGGGCAGCGACGCCGTGCTCGATGCCGCCTTTCAGCGCTGTGGAGTCTTGCGGGTCGATACGATCGCCGAGCTG
>PYEQ01000408.1 GCA_003017785.1 filamentous cyanobacterium CCP5
CCGCACCATGCTGGCGATTTCTGGCCAGCGATGTTCACATACCCACTCCTGACCGCAGCGATGGTCGAAGACCGGCCCAGAAGGGCCATCGCCGACCTTCGAATAGACCGGTAGGGTATGTCCCGCAGCATCCGCCGGAGGCCCTTGATCCGAATCCTCAAAGGCGTAGCTCGACATTACCCGGACCTCGCCGTAGGGATAGGCCAGCATAAACACATTCGCCAGGGTGTAGAGGTCTGTATCCTTATGGGTCAAGTAGGTGCCGCCGCCGCCATGGCCCCGCTGCTTGTCGTGGTTATCGATGAACACCACCGCCTGATCAGAGGGCGCGAGTCCCCAGCTTTCTCCCAGGGTGGCAAGATCTGCCAGGGAGCGATCGTTAATGCCCAGAAAGGCTTCCCCGACGGCGCGACCAAATTCAAATTCGATCACATCGCCGTTGGGATAGTAGTCTTGCTTGCGCACCGCCTCGTTCCCCGGATCGATCACCTCCTGGTAGATATAGGGATCAATTTCGGTGGCGCTTTTTAACCGGGCAACAATTTCCCCCAGCTCGGCGGCGCGAATGTGCTTAGCCGCATCAATGCGAAAGCCTTTCACGCCGAGACCAACCAGCTCACTTAGATAGCCGACGATTTGGGTTTGGACATACTCGGAATCCGTCTTGAGATCGGATAGTCCTACCAGCTCACACTGGGTTACATCCTGGGCGTCTTTATAGTCTTTGATTGGCTGACGGCAGTCGTTAAAGTCTTCAGGACTGTAGAGACCGGGATAGTCATATTTGCTAAAAGCCGTGCCGCCGCTGCCAACTCCACCCTCGATGCCAGCCATGTGATTGATCACCGCATCCACGTAGACAGCAACGCCAGCCCGATCGCAGCGTTCTACCATGTCGATGAAAGCGGCGCGATCGCCGCTGCGGCTGGTGAGCTGGTAGCTAACCGGCTGGTAGCGCTGCCACCAGGGGTAACCCTTTTCAGGCATCACGATGTGTTCCTGGGGCGGGGACACCTGCACAGCCTTAAAGCCTCCAGGCCCCAGCTGGGTTTCACATTCTTGAGCCACATCAGCCCAGGTCCACTCAAACAGATGCACAGTCACCGCTGGCGATGGTTCTGGTTCTGGGGAAGAAAAGTTCTGCATCGCCACCACACCTGCAACCGCCAGGGCAGCTCCACCCGTTAGTTTTCTCAGCACGACTCCAGACTCCATATTTGGTGATGTGTTTATAGTTGGCGATGTATTTAGAGGGAAATTTTTGTAATTATCGGTAATGTTCCCAAAAAGGCGATTGAAGCCGGATAGGCCGGTCAAGGTCGCCCACTCAAGCATGAAACCCTCCGGCAGATGGCAATGGCGGCAATCTGGCTGATGAAACGGCGACTGGCAAGCCATTGCCCAACTGCTTTTAACATTTTGCAAAATATTATTAAGCGCAAAATTATCGCGGAACGAAATAACCTATGTCTTTTGGTGCCACTTTAAATCAGGCCAATGCTTTGGTCATTGGAGCCAGTCAAGGTATCGGCCTCGGCTTTGTGCGGCAGCTTTTACAAGATGGACGCATTGCCAAGGTCACGGGCACCTATCGTCAGCGGGAAACTGCCCAAGCTTTATTTGACCTCCAAACAAAGCATCCCGATCGCCTAGCGGTCTTACCGCTGGACGTCACCCAGGAAGCCGAGATAGAACGGGCGATCGCCAGTCTTCAGCAGCAGTGCGATCGCCTGCACTTAGTCATCTACTGTGTCGGCCTGCTCCACAGCGACTCAATGCAGCCAGAAAAAAGCCTGCGCCAGCTCAACACCGACCAGCTCTTGCAATATTTTCAGGTGAACAGTATCGGGGCGGCGCTGCTAGCGAAACATTTGCTGCCCCTGCTCAAGCACGACCAGCCCAGTGTCTACGGGGCGATTTCGGCGAAGGTGGGCAGCATTGGCGACAACGGCTTGGGCGGCTGGTATGGCTACCGGGCTTCGAAGGCAGCGCTGAACATGCTGATGAAAACGGCGGCGATCGAGTACAGCCGCAAAAGCCCGAAAACCATCATGACTTTGCTCCATCCCGGCACTACCGATACTCGACTGTCAGCACCGTTTCAGCGCAACGTGCCCCCTGAGAAATTATTTTCGGTAGAGCGCACGGTTAGTCAACTGATGGCGGTGATCGAAAACCTTGGCCCCAACGACAGCGGCAGCTTCTTCTCCTGGGACGGCAGCCGGTTACCCTGGTAGGGTGAAGCAATGCGCAGAAAGCCCTGAAGAGAGCGTGGTCTGTGATTCTACGCTTTCGGAAATGCGAGAATGGGCGATAGGAGGTGTTGCATGGTACAGACCTTACCCATTGAGCAGTTGACCCTGTACGACTTAGAGCAGCAGTTTGATCTACAGGAAGTAGCTGACAGTTCCTTTTTTTCAGAATGGCAGGGGGAGTTGCCTGCTCTCAGCCCAACAGAGCAGGCAAGACTGGCACGGGTCGAGGCGGCCTATGCCAACCTGGAGCGGCGATCGCTGTTGGCAAACACGGTGAAGCTGGCTGTAGTAGCACCGCTGCTCGACCTGGCAGGGCTATTTTTGCCGCCGTTTTATGTCACCACTGAGAAATCTGTGGAAGTGACCGCCACCACAGATGATCAGGTCTTGAAGGGACGACTGGATGTATTGGTACTGAAGGATCGGTTCTGGGTGCTGGTGATCGAGTCGAAGCGGGCGGAGTTTTCGCTAAAGGTGGGCATCCCTCAGGTGTTGGGCTACATGATGGCTGCGCCGGAGTCACCGCTACCGCTGTATGGTCTGGTGACGAATGGCAGCAGCTTTGTGTTTTTGAAGCTGGCGGGGCGGCAATATGCCCGGTCTAAAGAGCTGATTTTGGATCAGGATGAGGGGCTGGCTAGGACGCTGCAGATTATGAAGAGGCTGGCAGGCATTGTGGGTAGTGATTCACAGGCATGAAAACGACTTCAGGAGCATCGCGCTCACAGTCGGCCATCGTCCTGTAGCTTATCGAGCTGGTCACGGAAGTGTCTCTGCAACCCATCGATCGCTTCGTATTCTGTGTAGAAATGGCCGAGGTTGCTGAGCTTTTGCTTGAAGTCCCGCAGCGTAATCAGATCGTCAAGATCAACATTACTGGTTGAGACTGTGGCTTTCTTGAAGTAGGTGTAGATCAGGGGTTTGCGGGTGGTTTGGAAGGTCTGGTGAGCGACATCGAATTCTTCCTCGGTGTATTTGCCGGTCTTGGTTTTGAACAGGCTGACGAAGATGTCGCAGTTGCGAATGGCCTGGTTGTATTCATCCTGCGATCGCGTTTCTGACATGGCATCGAGAAAGTTTTCCCAGCGGACGATCTCCAGGTAGAGGCCCTGTTTGCGCAGGCGATCGTTTTGCTGACGGAAGTAGAGATCGAAGGCGTCGCGGTCTTGGCGCAGTTCGGCGGATGAGGCCAGGAAGATGCGGATGGTTTTATCGTTCACGGTGCTGACGGGTTCAGGGGAGGCCGAGTCTTCGGGGGGTGTCCCTTCGCCATCGTCCTGGGTCAGATCGTTGCCCGCCTGATTCAGCCATTGTTCCAGGTTCATGCCGTCGAGCAGTTTCACGACATCGACATCCTCGTAATTGGGCGGGTTAGGGCACTCAATGGTGCGTTTGCCCCGCTGCTTGCGATCAATCAGGTCTTTCTGGGGGAATAAGGCGGGGTCTTTCAGGCTGGTGCAGGTGTCGCAGATGCAGGGCACCCACTTGCTGACTTTGTCTTTGAGTCCCTGGAAGCTGTCGTTGAGGGCGTCGAGGTCGCTGGCGATGACGCTGAGCAGCGCCTTCTTTTCCGGGCCACGGCTGCGGAGGACGATTTCGTTGCCGCGTACGGTAGTTTCTACGAGTACCTGGGTTTCGCCATGCTCGAAGAGGGCACCCCGTGACCAGCAGAGGTCTGGCTGCTTGACGAAGCGGTGCATCCGCACGATGAGGCGACTGACCAGGCCACGGGGGAGAAACTCGTAGCGATAGGTGAGCATCAGGTCGCCGATGCTGGCCCAGTCGTTGAGTTCGGTTGGCTTCGAGGGGGATAGGTGTTGGGGCACCAGCCAGGTTTCTTCGGCTCGATCTGGTAGCTGATAGCACAGCTCGAAGCGCACCATTAGGGCGCGAAGCTCGACTTCTTTGTCGGCATAGCCCTGCTCGGCCCACAAGCGATCGCAATCATCCAGCGTGAACCGGCCCAGCTTTGCTTTGACCTGCTCATCGTCGAGGATGTGGAACACGGCGTCTGTGACCCACTGGTTTTGTAGAAACACCGTTCGCATCAGCTCTCGGGGTTGCTGAAAGTGGAGGAATACCCCAAGGTCGTGGAGATATTGGCTGAGCTTGAGGGCCTTGTCGCGATCGAAGTCGAGATGGCGTTTGTAGACCTCGAAGTATTCGCTGAGGGAGATGTAGGGGCGAGATTGGGCTAGTTGCTTGATGTCGTCGCGGATGGTGACCCATTTGGCGGGTACGTCTTCGCCGATGTGGGGCAACTGCTGGGCGAAGTATTCTATGGCCTGACGCAGTTTGTCCGCTGCATTGGGATGTTCCAGGTTGCCTGCATAGATCTTCTGAACATTGGGAAAGCGGCCTTTGATACCCGGTACGTCGATCTGCTTGCTGCGTCCGCCTTTCTCGTTCTGGAAGA
>PYEQ01000409.1 GCA_003017785.1 filamentous cyanobacterium CCP5
GATATTAGTAGTGACTTTTTAGACGCCAGAGCCTTTGCCGACTCGTTCTCCAATGCCCAATCTGGACGGGGGTTTATTCGGGTAGTCGGGGGTCAGGGCGGAAATATTACCGCTGAGGCAGGACAAAATCTTAGCCTGGGCACGGTCCGCTCTGACGCTCGGGGCAGTGCCCGTTCTCTCTGGTCTACCGGCTTTACCAATGGAGGAGACGGAGGCGATATCCAGCTATCGGCTGGAGAGAATCTGACGGTAGGCCCCTTAGCATCAGCAGCATTCACCTTTGTCTTTGCCGGCCAGGCTACGGGGGGCAACGGTGGCAGGGTTAACCTGACGGCGGGCAATAGCGTGGTCACCGGCAGTATCTCGTCTGATTCCCAATCCTCTTCCCATTCTGGTGATCACGTCATTGGCGGCAACGGCGGCCCGGTTACGGTCAAGGCTGGTCAAGACATTACGACCGGTAACGTTAGCTCCCTATCTAACGCTGTCTCCCTGTGGCTGACTGAACGGCCTACGGGTCTGGGCCGATCCGTGGGGGGAGATGGCGGACAGATTTCCTTTCGGGCGGGGCGCGACATTACCACCGCAAGAATTGAGTCCCTCTCAACGGCGACGTCGAATACCTTTGATGTCCGCGGTGGGAATGGAGCGGACATTACCCTAACGGCTGGCCGCGATCTGGGGTTCGATGATCTGACCACATTGGCCTATGGCCGCTCAGAACCCGTTTTCAGTACAGATCCGAGGCTGCCTTTTATTGTCGTCACCAGCGGCACCGGAGGAGATGTGCGGCTAACTGCCCAGCGGGGGAGCATTGCCGCCCGCCCGACGGCAGCTGCTCCAACCCAGGCCACTATTGTGACAAGCTCCATTGCCGAAAAGGGCAGTGCTGGCAGGGCAGGAGAGGCTACGTTACGGGTGGGCAGCGGTATTCGAGAGGTGGAGGTGCTGACTCTGTCCTCCTCAGACCAGTCTGGAGCCATTCAAATCGAAGGACTATTGGATTTAAGCCTCGACAATGTCGACATCATCACCAGCAAGCAGGTAGAAGTTAACCTTGAATTTTTTGCTGGGCCGATTATTATCCCCGTTGGAGGGCAGGGACAGTCAGGCAATGTGAATGTCACTAGCCAGGGACGGCTAGGCCTGAATAACAGTACGTTTCTCAGCGATACTAACGGCGTTGACCCGGCAGGAGATGTCACGCTTTTTAGTCCAGGCCAGATTAGCTTCAACAATAGCTCTATCAATAGCAGTACCAATAATCTGGGCCAGGCAGGTGGTATTGCGATCGCCTCCAACCAGGGCGTTACCCTGACAGGTGAACGTAGCCAGATTCTGGCCCGTACCGACGCTGCCGGTCAGGCCGGCAACATTCTAGTAGAAACCCCCCAGCTCACCCTCGAACAGGGCGCTCAAATTTCCACCTCCACCAGCGGAGCAGGCACAGCGGGGGACATCAAGCTCACCATTGCGGACACCCTGGAGGTCGACGGCAGCGCGATCGCCTCCAGCACCCAAGTTGGGTCCACGGGCAACGGCGGCAATATCGATATCGACCCGGTATTGACGTTTATCCACAATGGCGGTCGCATTGCCGTCAGCTCCGCTGGCCAAGGACAGGGGGGCAATATCACCCTGACGTCTGACCGGCTGGTGTTGGACAGGGGCAATATTGTGGCCGATACCCTCAGCAGCGATGGCGGCAACCTAACCCTGAACCTTCGCGATTTGATTCTGCTGCGCAACTTTAGCCTGATTTCCACCAGCGCAGGTACCGCTCAGGCTGCAGGGGATGGCGGCAATACGACTATCAATCTTCCCCAGGGGTTTATCGTCGGGACCCTGGGAGCAGATAGCGACATTATTGCTCAGGCCTTTGAAGGACGCGGCGGCAGCATCAACATCACGGCCCAGGGCATTTTTGGCTTAGTCGAACGGCCCGCCATTCGCGGTAACGGCACCAACGACATGGACGCCAGCTCTCAGCTGGGAGAAAGCGGCACGATTTCCATTAATGACCCCACCGTCGATCCCAGTCGAGCCAGCGTCGAACTGCCAGGGGAAGTGGTTGACGGAGCCGGACTCATTGACCGTAGCTGTCAGGCCGATGCCGGGCAGGGCCAAAGCAGTCTGGTAGTTACCGGGCGGGGCGGGGTTCCGCCCACCCCAGCCGAAATTGTTCGCCATGAAACGGAGTCCCTGGCTGATTTGGGTGGCCAACCTCCAACCGGAAATGCCGCCCCCCAGCCTGAAGCTAGTCCCGTGATACCGGCAACAGCCGTCGTCGAAGCTCAAACCTGGCACCGAGATAACTCTAATCGCATCATCCTCAGTGCGCAAACAGCGGCCGCCAGGGTCCCCGCTGGGGGTACTGCCAGCCAGGGCTGTCCCGGATGACCTATTGCTGTCGTCCCTTTTTTGGAGAGCTAACCCATGAACAAACGCGATCGCGTCATCAAACTCGGCACCTTAGCCTTGGTCCTGCTCGGGATCACGGGTCTCTCGCCCGACTTTGCTACCGCCTGCTCCTGTGAGGCAGCCACCTCTCCCCAAGCGGCTTTCGACCAAGCGGATTGGGTGGTCGCAGGCCAGGTGACGGCCCTCGACAATACCCCAGACGGTCTGACCGTGGAACTGGTCGTGCAGGAAGTTTGGAAAGGAACTGCCGCCGCCGAAATGATGTTTACCACGGCAGAGTCCTCGGCGGCCTGTGGCTATCCCTTCGAACCAGGAGCCACCTATCTGGTGTATCTCTACGACGGGGCCGATCTACCCACAACTCACCTGTGCTCCCCCACCAGTCGACTAGAAGAGGCCAGTGACACCCTGGAGTTTTTGGGGGCAGGGGGGCCTGTGGGAGCGGCAACCCAGCCTTCTTCAGAAGACCATCCCCCCAAACAATCAATCGGGGTAGGAGGCTGTGCCAGGTTCATCAACCAACGCTGATTCTGACCGAACCCCAGCTCAAAACGGCTCATACTGGATTGAAAACGTCAAGCCGTTCTCCTGCCAGGAACCACCACCTGTGGGCGCATCTAGGAGGGGAATGCCATAGTCGAGGCGGGCGCTGAATGCATCGGCCATCTGCCAGGCCAGACCAAACCCGGTAGACAGTAGCGTATTGGGATCGGGGTTGGCCCCTGACTCCCTGGAAAACGGGCAATCGGCAACCGAACCTCGGCCGAGGCCGTGTAGCCGTTATCCGTCAGAAGCTGGTCCTGACGATAGCCGCGGACACTGGCAAATCCGCCGATGCCAATTTGCTCCAGGGGCACCAGGGAGCGATCCGCCAGCTGCAAATCGCTACGAAACTGTAGCAGCGAATCAGGGCCTAACAGGTAGACCCACTGCCCCTGACCGCGCCAGCTGAAGAAGTTGCCATCGGGTGGGGTAGGGTTGATCGTCGCCCCCAAGGCATTCAGGCCGAGGCTAAATTGCGATCGCAACGCCAGTACCTGTCGGCTGTCTCGGCTGAGCCATTCTTGACTCAATCGCAGCGCAGTGACCCGGGTCCGCCCCTGGCTATCGGACCCTCTGACTGGAAACGGCTGGCCCCCAAACCCACCAGGGTTAAACCGAGATTCGCTCTCCTGGCGAGAACCGGTAAAGCTCAAAGCGAATTCCTGGGTGGGAGTTTGATACAGGGGCTGGCGGAAGGTTAGTTCGTAATAGCGAGACCGAGAGGTGATATTCAGAATCTGGAAATTGGCTTCGAGCACCTGACTGCTGGTCCGACCATGGCTGAAGCTGAGGGTGCCATTCCGGGCATTGATCGGGTAGATGTAGGACAGGTTGACGCTGTTGCTGCCCTCGGTGTTGGCATAGTCAAACAGCAGGCGATCGCCCTGGCCCAGGAGATTCAGGGTGCCCCCCTGGAGGCGTCGCTGGGTGCTTCCCACCAGGGGAGTTCGACTATTGTTAATGCCCGCCGCCAGCAGATAGGGATTAGACTCGCTCACCACGGCAATCAGACGGCTGGTGCCTGGGCGCAACCCCGCCGACAGCTCCACATCGAGGGTCTCAATCAAAGGATCGAGTTGCAACAGCTGGAGTCCCCGCAGCAGCTGTTCGGTATTCAGCGGCGGTTTGCCCGCCTGGGCGATGCGATCGCGAACATAGGCAGGGTTCAGATGGTTGAGCCCGCGCACCTCAATGTCTTCTACCCTGCCTTCTATCACCTGGATTTGTACGGTGCCAGTGGTCAAGGTTTGCTCTGGAATAAATGCCCCTGATGTCAGGAATCCCTGATCTAAGTAGTACTGGGTAATGGCATTGCGAGCCTGTTGCAGTTGAGCAAAGGTGAGCCGATAGCCCGGAGTTTGAGCTGTCTGGCAGTCTGTTTCCGCTGGCAAGACCGCATCGGCGGCAATTGCTGACAGTTCGCTAGCCTCAAAAACGGTGCTGCCCGATACCTCAAACTGAATCACGCAGATGCGATCGCCCGTGAGTTCGGGGGCAGGCGTCGGCACCTCTAAGGGCTCTGGAAACTCCAGCAAATCTTCTAGGGGAGGAAGCTGAGGCGGGCTCTCGGGCAGCGGCGATCGCGAGGGGGGCGGTTCTTCTAAACGGGGAGTCAGCGGCCTCTGGTCGGGTGGAACCGGCGTTTGAGTAAGCAACCGATCGGCGGGAACGGCAAGTAAATTCTTGCGGCCAGA